>JAEZPG010000032.1 GCA_023413555.1 Bacillota bacterium
TACAAGCTATCAAGCAAGTAAACTGAAAAAGAAAACCACGTATTATGTTCGTATCAGAACCTATAAGATCGTGAACAAAGTAAAATACTATTCCGGATGGAGTAAGGTTACATATGTAAAAATTAAAAAATAAATCGTGATATAGAAAGTGGTAGTCGCAATAAATTATTGAGTTGCGCTGCCACTTTTCTACATATTGTAAGAAAAAAGTAAAGTGTCTAAAATAAATTCATATCAAATTTTATTATAGTTTATAATCACCATAAAAGCCCAATAGATGTAAATAAAATGTATAATATCCCGAGGGTCTATTTACATATAATTTTCTGATTTATATAATATGAATAGAAATTCTGTTATTGATAAGAGACAATAGAAGATATTTATAAGAAATGAAGTAAAAATATAACGGAAGGGAGAAAAGAAAATGATAAAAAGTAGTATTCAGCGAAAAGCAATGTGCTCGGTACTGGTGGTACTGTTATTATTTAATTTGTCAAGTTGTATGCTATTTCCTAAAGAGGAAGAAGAGAGAAAGGTATCATTTATTAAAGCAGATAAGCTTGAACAATATGCATTTATATCGCCTAAACGTATAGATATGGAAAAGTACGTAGATATTCCCTGTAGTTATAGGCAAAGGAAAGAGGAAAGTTTAAAGTTTACAGTAGATGGTCAACTTGTGGAGCATGTCTATTGTTCAGCTGGTGACACAGTAAAAAAAGGTACCCTACTTGCTACTCTACGAACTGTGGATCTTGAGCAGGAGATAATGTTGTTGGAGAATGCCATTGGATTAATGCAGAGACAAATTGAACAGATAAAGCTAAAAGCTTCTTATGATAAAAAATATGTAGAACTAGAATATGAAAATAAACATATAGCAAAGGAAGAGAAAGAACAAAGAATCTTGATGATAGAAGATAGTTTAAAGGATGAATTAGCTTCCAAAGAGGATGAAAAATACATACAAACACTTAGATTAAAAGAAAAGAAGGAGAAATTGGCTGGAAGTAGAATATATGCACCAATGGATGGTGTAATAGGCGAAATAGATAGCGAGTTGGAGAATAGTTATTCAATAGAGGGTGTGGAAGTAATAACAATCATTAACGTAGAAGATTGTGCATTTGAAATTATTGTTTCAGATGACACGGCTTATTTGCAGGAAGGGCAGACGTACTTAGTTGACTGTGAAGGCAGTTCTTATGAAGGAACGTTATTGCATACTAAAAAAAAGGACTCCAAATTCATTTACCTTCAATTGAAGGAGTCTTCATTGAATCCAGAAGTAGGCCAAAGAGGAAGTATCCGCTTTCTGGCTGATAGTAGGAAGAATACTTTAGTATTGCCGACTAGTGCCATTCATGAAGGTAAAGACTATCATTTTGTTTATGTTTTGAGTGAGAATAAGGTAAAGAAGATTCACAAAGTGGAAGTAGGGCTTAAAACCCTCGAATATACTGAAATATTAGGTGGTTTAAAGGAAGAGGATAGGGTAATTAATGAATAGTATGGAGGGTATCTACATGTACAAAAAAGTGTCAAAATTGACAATCTTTCTGTTATCTGCCTCTTTGTTACTATCCGGATGTAAAGGAAAAAATCAGGAGGCTAAGCAACCTGAACTCTTGCATCCGGTGAATGAAAGCGATAATTCAGAGAAGGTAACATATCGAGAAATTTATAGTATGCAATCCTATAAAGCAAAAGTGGTTCCTTATACGGAGAACTTAGCTTTTAGTAATGAAGGCACGTTTGATAAATTCCATGTGATTATTGGCGATAAAGTGAAAAAGGGGCAGGAACTTGCTTGCCAAAATAGTAAACAAATCGAAGACGAATTAGAACAACTACAAACTAATTATGAAGAGACCAGAATAAGTTTAGAAAATGAGAGAGAAAAGAATGCGCTTGCTCTTAAACTTATAGATGCCAAACTGAAAATAGAGGAAGATACTCTAAAAAATGCTAAAGCAGGTGCAAAAGATGAGATTACATATACAATAGATAAATTGAAGTTAGACAAACAAAATATTCAGGACAATGCAAAGATGAGTTATATTGAACATAAGGATACTTTATCAGAATGTAATACAAAGATGGATATTCTGAAAGATAAACTAGACTCTAGTAGTATTGTAGCTCCTTTCGATGGTATTGTGAAATCCGTAAGTAATATTGAGAAAGGAAGCATGGTAAGTAGTTTAGACCCAATGATACAGATTGTAGATACAACAAAGTCCTATATAATGAGTAGAACAGAAAAGGTTTATACGATTAAAAAAGCCGATCGGTATTATGCTTTCTTTGGTGGGAAAAAATACAAACTGAAATATGAAGATAACAAAACAGTTGGAGCTTCTAATAATTCTGGGATGAATCAGTATGGAGATTGTAAATTTACTTTAAAAAATAAAGATGATAAGCTTGATTTTGGTGAATGTGGCATACTAAGCCTATTGTTTAACTATAAGGATAAGGCCTTGTCAATAACGAATAAATCACTTTATTTAGAAGGAGCTGGAAAATACTATGTTCATCGAATTAGAGATGGGAAAAAGGAGAAGATATACGTAGAGATTGGGAAACAAACTGATATATACACTGAAATTACAAAAGGGTTGGAGGAAGGAGATGTAGTTTTTAATGAATAAGTGTAGACGGATATGTGCTATTTTTATAGTTGTTCTCCTAATTATTAGCTCAACATATGGAATCTCTTCTAGTGCCTTGGCAATGAGTGACAACGAATTGGTACAAGATACAGATACTCCAGCAGCAGAGAATGATAATGATGCTACTTCTGAGACAAGTAAAGAGGATGGAGTTGATTTGTATTTTGATGCTTTAAAAAAGGATGGTAAGAAAGATAGTATAGTAGAAATTAAAAAGGGTACTGTGATAGATCAAGATGAACATAGTGCCAATTATTATTTTCCTATATACAATAATGTTACTATTCCTGAGGAGTATGGTACTGTGAAGTTAGAAGAAATACTGGTTAAATTAGGTGACAAGGTTAAGAAGGGAATGCCGATTGCACGGATAACTGTTGAATATGACAAGATTAACTTAGAGGAACAAAACAGGACATTAAGGAGACTAGAGGAGTCATATCATCGTTTTGTTACTAAACAATTAAAAATCTTACAGGATCAAAAGAAAGCATTGAACAAACTTGTAAATAAACAAGCTAAGAAAATAGCAAACCTAGAATATGAGTGTGCTCAATTGGACTATAATATTGCTAAGAATAATCAGGAAAGACAAATTCATTATGTAAAAAAACAAATACGTAAGAGTGAGACTATCAAGAATACAACTGAATTGCTTGCACCAACAGATGGCTATATAGATAATGTGGCTAGTGTTGAACCTGGTAATAAGATAGATAATATGACATCTCTTGTAAAGATTGCAGATCCTTCTGTAGTTTACTTTAATGTAGAGGATGATGACTTCAGTTACGAATATAACATGAAAGTTACATTGACAATGATACCTGACAATGAAACAGGTAAAAGTGAGAATAAACGTACTATCAAAGGGAAGGTAATATGTTCCAACAACACTATTGAATCAGATGGAAAATCTGCTATTTGCTACATAAAGCCTGATGAGGTGGTTACGTTAGATGACGTGTTGAATATGAAAATTCGGGCAACGATAGACGTATGTGTTATGAACGATGTATTGGTTGTTCCGGTAGATGTAGTCGTATTAGATGATAAAGAAGTAGACGATTATGAAGACTATGATGAAGACATGTCTAATGCTAAAGAGACGATTCTTAATACCTTTCCAAGGGTCTATGAATTAGTGGGTGATAACATTGTGGAGAGGACATTTATACCAGGCATAAAGAATAGTAATTTGTGTCAGATTTTAAGTGAATTAGAGGAAGGATCAAAGATTGTAAAAATACAATAGTGATGTAGAAAGGTAGGATTCATATGCTACGACTAATGCTTCAAAAATTGAATCATAAGAAATGGTTAGTCATCTGTCTGCTGATTGGAAATATACTTCTTATCGCCATTGCAGCTAGCTATCCAATGTATAGAGAAGCTTCCCTACAAAAGATGCTGATAAAAGAATTTGACAATTATAGAGAAGATAATAGTGTATACCCTGCCAGTATCATCATGGGACATGTACTGAAAGATAAGAAGGTAAATAATTTTTGGAAAACGGAAGAGATTAGCAACAATATATGTGATGATTTTGGCTTGGTTATGAAAAACATCGTGAAAGAATATAGATTTAATAATATTGTGATTAATACTAAAATGATACGGGATGGGGATGATAAAGACAAGTGTATTAATTTGTCCTCCGTATCAGATTTTAAGAAGCACAGTACCATTTTATCAGGTACGGAGTTTTCTGATACAGTAGGGGAGGATGGTTATATTGATGCGGTAGTAAGTCAGGCTTCTTTTAGATGGTTAAAGCTGTTGGTGGGAGATGAGTTCACCTGCTCTAAGATAAAGCTAAGGAACGGTAATGATTTAAAACTGCGTGTCGTGGGCATCTTTACCACCTCAGACAAAAATGATACATACTGGAACACTGCTCCATCTGAAGTGACAAATGGTTTTTTTATTAGTCAGGATATCATTAAATCTGAATTCTTAGATAACAAGAACTATGATAATATGGTAACAGGGCAGTGGATGGTTAATTTTGATTATACGAAGTTGGGTCCAAAACAGGTGGATTCCTTAATTGCTAAAACTAAATCTATGATGATAGAAAGCCCTAAATTACATAGTACCTTCACAGAACCTACTTACATGAAAGTAATAGAAAACTATAAATCTAAGATAAACAGAACACAGTCCACGCTACAAATCTTAATTGTACCAGTGTTTGTATTGCTGTGTGCCTTTATTATAATGATCTCAAGTCAGATGTTAAATATGGAAGGAAATGAAATATCTCTTTTGAAGAGTCGAGGAGCCAGTAAGAAACAGATTCTCCAATTATATTTACTACAATCTATCTGCATTTCAGTGGTAAGTCTTGTGCTTGGGTTACCGTTAGCAGCATTTCTCTGTAGAATATTAGGCTCAGCCAATGCTTTCCTGGAGTTTATTCAAAGAACATCACTTAAGGTAGAATATAGTAAAAGTGTACTACTCTATAGTCTGGGTGCTGTGGGCATCTCTATCCTGATTACGATTTTACCTGTGTTAAAGAGTAGTACCATAAGTATTGTGAATCTTAAACAGAAAAAAGCAAGAAGTCAAAAAAGTTTATGGCAGAAATTATTCTTGGACGTTGTGATACTGGTGGTATCCTTATATGGCTTCTATAGTTTTCGCCGACAAAAAACGGATTTGTTATATCGGGTTGTCACTGGACAAAGTATTGATCCATTGTTGTTTTTAAGTTCGTCTATATTTATTTTAGGGGCAGGTCTCTTTACCCTTCGTTTACAACCTCTTCTTGTAAAATTAATATATAGAATAGGCCGAAAAAAATGGAAACCAGCCAACTATTCCTCTTTTTTACAGATTATTCGAACGGGAAATAAACAACATTTTATTATGGTTTTTATGATTTTAACGATTGCCTTAGGTATCTTTAATGCGACTATAGCTAGAACGATTGTATTGAATGCGGAAAAGAATACGGAGTATTCTACTGGGTCAGACTTAGTAGTTCAGGAGTCTTGGAGCAACAATACGGGTGAAATGTTAAGAAATCCAGAAGCGGTGTTTTTATGGGAAGAACCGGGATACAACCGATACGCCCAGTTAGACCAAGTAGCTGCATCAGCAAAGGTTTATCGAAATTCCAAAGTAAGAGTAACTTCTTCTCGTGATATGATAACAGAGTTGATGGGTATTAATACCATGGATTTTGGAAAAACAGCATATCTTCCAAAGGGATTAAATAAATATATGTTTAATGAGTATCTTAATGTGTTGTCTACTAACTCTAATGCAGTATTGTTATCTTCGAATTATAAGATAAAGAAGGGGTATAAGGTGGGGGATACAATAGAGCTAGCGAATGCAGAGGATACAATCGAGTATAATATTCAGAATGATAAACCGGTAAGTGCCGTTGTATATGGCTTTGTGGATTATTGGCCTGGTTACAAACCGACTGATATCAAGATATATGACAATGGAACTTGTGATACGGTGGATAATTATATGGTGATAGCACATTTGTCCAATGTGCAGAAGAAGTGGAAAATAGAGCCATATCAGGTTTGGATGAAATTAAAGAATGATAATACGAACTTCTTTTATGATATGGTTAGTGAACAGAATATCGAATTAGATATGCTTATTGACCGGAAACAGACAGTACTTAGTGTCAGAAAAGACTCTCTCTTTCAAGGCACTAATGGTATTCTGACCTTGAGTTTCATCGTAATATTAATTTTATGCTGTATTGGTTATCTAATCTACTGGATTCTATCTATACGAAGTAGAGAGTTGTTATTCGGTGTATTTAGGGCTATGGGGATGTCCAAAAGAGAAATTATTCATATGTTAATTAATGAACAGCTCTTTACCGGTGCTTTAGCTATGGTTTTAGGTGCAGGCATTGGTGTTCTTGCTTCCCGTTTATATGTTCCTATGATTCAGGTTGCTTATACCGGTGAAAATCAGGCTCTTCCTTTGAAGCTAATGACTGAAATTAGTGATATTGTTCGTTTATTTGTCATAATTGCGTTGGTATTTATAGTTTGTATAAGCGTACTGATTGGTCTTGTCAACAAATTAAGGATTGCACAGGCCTTGAAACTGGGAGAAGAGTAATAGTCGGAAGAAACTCAGAAGGAGTACGTTATCTCTAATAAGGCTAGTGGAGATCAGACACCGAGAGAGAATCTTGAGCAAATAGAGGTTGTCTCATAGCTGATTTAATAGCTGTGAGACAACCCCTTTATAATTTTATAAGAATCGTCAAAGTTCCTATGCTTTTAGATATTTCAGTCCTGCACTTACTAATTGAGAGGTCATATAGAAGAAAGATTTAACTGGGTTAGTGCCCAAGTAACGATGTACCCGGTAGGTCATGCGGGCAGATTTTAACTTATTACGACATTTGCCATTTAAACTGAGGCGGTATTTTAATAGAGGCTCATTGATACCATAAGCAATCTTATATTTACGAAGGACCTTTAACCATAACAGATAGTCCTCGTGGCTATCATCATGCTCCATATAGAATTCTCTGGCTACATTGGTCTCCATAAGAACAGAGCTACAGTTGATAATGTTGTGCTTTACAAGCTCTTCGTAGCTGATTTCCTCGTGAACAGGAATTACATTTCCAGTTGGTTTTCCGGCATCATCAAATAATTCTCTACCGGTATAGGTCAGCACGCACTGCTTCTCCTCAATCAGCTCCACTTGACGTTTCAGCTTATCAGCTGTCCACCAGTCATCAGTATCTAAAAAGGCAATATATTTTCCCTTGGCAATAGCAATTCCTTTATTACGAGTAGCGCTAACACCTAAGTTCTGCTCATTATCTAAAATAGTAATATTGTCATATTGTTTGTAGTGAGCCAGTACTTCTAAGGTATTGTCTTTGGAACCATCATTTATAATAATTAACTCTAGGTCAATGTCATTCTGACACAATACGGAATCAATGGCTCTATTAATATATTGGGCTGCGTTATAAGCGGGCATTACAACAGACACAAGTGGTGTATTCATACTTTACCTCCTGAATCATTCATGTACTAAAATGGTTATAATATCTCATAAAAGACAGTGATCTAATTAATTGTTAAAATTTACATACAAAATTCATGTATAAAAATCATATATCGTATATGCATCATATCATAAATAAAATATAGTGTAAATGGAAATAATAATAAATTAAAAAGGCTTAAGTACAAATCTTAATAAATAAAGAAAATATATCGTAAAAAATAAGAGAAAATACACACATTGAACAAAATTAGTAGTGTATAATAGGAAAGAAGCATTTTCTATAACATATACTTGCATATGTATATGATTCTTGGTATTATTGCTAGAGTGATTTGAGGAACTTTATGTAAGAATTGTAAAGTAGGGAAGAATGATGAATGAACGAGAAAGATTCAAAAAATTAATACTATTGATTGCCAATGGTCTGGTTATTGTAGGGGAAATTGTTATTTTTGCATATATTTGGTTTACACGCTACACCATTCAGATGCATGAACAATATTGGTTTTGGGGTAATTATGCCATTATCGGTATCTATTCTTTAATTCTTATTTTGATGACCAAGATTTTCGGTGGTTTTAAAATAGGATATTTGAAGACCACAGATGTTATCTTATCTCAGATTCTAGCCATTATCATTAGCAATATTGTGGCCTATATACAGGTTACCTTAGTAGTTCGTGAGTATACAGATATACTTACTATTATAAAGATGACTATGTTAGATATTGCTATCATGATACCTTGGACAATGATAATTCATTATGTATTAATAAAGCTGTATCCGCCTAGGCAAATGATTGTAGTTTATGGAGAGTACTCTCCTAAGGACTTGATTTCTAAAATTAACAAAAGGGAAGACAAATATAATATATGTGCCTCCATAAATATAAGTGCAGGGATTGAAAGAATTAAGGCGGAGATACTTAATTACGAAGCTGTGGTAATCTGTGATGTTCCTACACAGATTCGTAACGTCCTGTTAAAACATTGTTTTAAGCACTCTATTCGTACTTATGTTACTCCGAAAATATCAGATATCATGGTAAGAGGTGGGGATGCTATTCACTTATTTGATACTCCATTGATTTTATCGAGAAATCATGGTTTCAACATTGAGCAGGTATTTATTAAACGAATGATGGATATCATATTCTCTGTTCTTGCACTAATTATATTGTCTCCGTTTATGTTGATTAGTGCGTTGATTATTAAGCTTTATGATAGAGGTCCTGTCTTTTATCGCCAGGATAGATTGACCATAGATGGTAAAGTATTTCGTATCCTTAAATTTAGAAGTATGTACGTTGAGTCTGAAAAAGAAGGAGCACAGCTTGCTAAAAAGGATGATGACCGAATTACTCCATTTGGTAAATTTTTGAGAGTTATTCATTTTGATGAGATACCACAGATTATTAATATTCTCAAAGGAGATATGTCTTTTGTAGGACCAAGACCGGAGCGCCCTGAGATTGCAAAAGAATATGAGACATCCATTCCAGAGTTTTGTTTTAGGTTAAAGGTTAAGGCTGGGTTGACAGGCTATGCCCAGGTGTATGGCAAGTACAATACAACACCTTACGATAAACTTAAATTGGACATGTCATACATTATGAATTATTCTATTTGGTTAGACATTAAACTAATTATTATGACATTTAAAATAATTTTTCAAAAGGAAAGTTCTGAGGGCGTTTCTGAGAATCAGAAAACAGCAGCAAAGGACAATCGATTATAGCTACAAGAATCACTATTAAAAATAGGATTCCTGAGTTGAGGTGTCTTCTATTAGTTAGACTATTTGGTCTGACTTATAGGAAACACCTTTTTTTATCATTTACTTGTCATAATTAGGGATAATTGTTAAAATAGGTACATGGTTTAAATAATATATGAAATAAGGAGAAAAGAATGAATATATATGTTAAGAAATTCATGACTAGTTTACTGGCATGTACCTTGTTGATAGGTTTGATACCCGGAACCATCACCAAGGCGGCGACAGATGTTGCAACGCCGACTACGTACACAGAAAGTGTTACTCCTACAGGCCTTTCTTTAGGTGAACTCGAAACAAAGATGGATGCTTACATGAAGGATTACATAGGTGATACAATACCGGGTGCAGCAATCACTATTGTCAAGGATAATCAGGTGGTGCTTCAAAAGGGCTATGGCTACAGCAATGTAGAAGCTAAGACAACGGTGGATTCCGAGAATACAGTATTTCGCTACGGCAATCTGTCACAGATTTATACATGGACAGCTATTCTTCAGTTGGCAGAGCAAGGGAAAGTGGATTTAGAAGCCAATATTCTTACGTACTTACCAGAGAACTTTGCTTCCAAGCTTAAGGAACACTTAATAAGTGAAAATGCTATTACTTTAACGCATTTAATGAATCATACAGCAGGATTTGAGGAGGTAGGACATGATACAGTCTTTTCTGATTCCGGGAATCTAGAAGAGAATCTAGAGCAGGGACTTCTTATCACAATGCCAAATCAAATCTATGCTCCAGGACAAGTTCTGACAGGAGATAGTTACAGTGCAGCCTTGGCTGCTTTTATTATAGAGCAGGTATCAGGAATGCCTTATGAGAATTATATAAAGACATATATATTAGATAAGATTGGAGCCAATCATACGGTTTTTCTTAAGAATGAAGAAACAGTCAGCGAACTTGGTAATGCACTGGCACCAGATTATCTTAAGGATGCAGATGGAAACTTTGTGGCATTGAAGGAGAGTTATTCTAATCTTTATCCTAACAATTCACTTTGTGGAACCGCTTCTGATTTGACAAAATTGATGAATCAACTGATGCAGGGCAAGGAGGATAGCACTCTTTTGTCAAAAGCATCATTAGATATCATGTATAAAAAAAGCTATGCAATTACTGAGGAAGCAAAAGCATGCCTTCATGGATTATATGAATATCCAGCGGATATCAAAGCATACTACTGTGATGGTGGGACATCTTCTACTTCTATCATGGTGATGATGCCTACAACTGGATTTGGCTTGGTTATTACTACCAATACAAGTGCAGCTTTGGAACTACTTTATGGCTTAAGTTATGAGCTTCTGCTTGGAGATGCCAAGGCGATTGTAACTGCCAAGGATGATCTTCCTATTGTTTCCAAAGTTACTGATAGACAGTATGTGGGAACTAGAAGGCCATATGGAGGTGTCCTTGAATTTATAGGTTATTACTCAAATTGTAGTAAATTTACTAGAGTTGATAAGAATACTATTTCACTTGGTGATGATCATTATGTACAGGTAGCCCCTTACGTATATAAATATGCAGGTGATAATACGAGCCCATTATACAAAACACTTGCTTCAACTATATATTTCAAAGAAGATGACGCGGGTAAGGCTTATAAATGGTCCTACTCATGCTCTGGGACAATAGAATATTATTGGGATATTATGAATAAGAGCCAAGAGTATCTATCTATGACAATCTTTTTTTTAATTGTTTCTATTCTCTTTATAGTGGTGATGTTTTTGGCTTCTATCTATGGATTGATTAAAGATGTAATAAAATGTAGATTTAACTGGAAGGGAGTTCGTCTGGCTTACGGTATCTTTATGATTCTATTAGCTCTCACGGTGCTGAATAACTGGGCTATCTTTAATGATATTAGCAGTGTAAAGGGCCTTTTTGCATCTTCCATAAACATACATATTATTCTAAATGTAATTTTGTCTGCCTTAGAGCTTATTTCTCTTGTGTATTTGATATATCGTATGCGTAATGAGCGTCAGACTAGAATGAAAAATATTTTAATCGTTTTTACAGTTATTATGTATATTGGAAGCGTTTATTTCTTACAAACTTGGAATTTTTATTCTATAATGTAGTAGTATATTTTAAATAAAAAAATGATATTCTATAACAAGATATTATGAAGGGAAGATATCTATTTAGGTATGTTTTGGTGTACTTGTTGCGAGCGGCTGTCAGCTTGCTGATTTAATACATTTGAGCCGCTCGGCTATCCGCTGGAGGCTTGCTCTTCTTATAGATAAATTACCAACTCTGTGATATAAGTGATATAAAGGTAAAAGGCGATGTGTTATTGACAACATGAGATGCTTACGCTATAATACTAAGAATGTATATGTAGGTACGAAAAGTCATATAATGCACTAGTGTTATTGTATTCTTCTGTAACAGTAAAGGCAAGAAATTGCATTTATTGTTCAAAAATATACGATTTAAGTTGGAGGTAGGGTTTAGATGGCAGATAAAAAGAACATACTAACATATGAAGGGTTAGTAAAACTGGAAAATGAGTTACACGATTTAAAGGTGAATCGTAGAAAGGAAGTAGCTCAGAAAATAAAAGAAGCCAGAGAACAAGGGGATTTATCTGAAAATGCTGAATATGATGCAGCGAAAGATGAACAAAGAGATATTGAGGCTCGTATTGAAGAATTAGAGAAGATATTAAAGAATGCAGAAGTTGTTGATGAAGATGAGATAGATTTGGATGCAATTAGCATTGGTTGTAAAGTAAAGATTATTGATATGGAATTTGAAGAAGAAATGGAATATAAGATTGTTGGCTCAACAGAAGCCAATAGCTTACAAGGTAAGATTTCCAATGAGTCACCAGTAGGTCAGGCTCTTATTGGAGCAAAGGTAGGCCAGACAGTGAGTGTTGAGACTCAGGCAGGAGCGATTCAATACAAAGTTTTAGAGATTCAACGATCTAATTAATGAGCATACTTAGCTGATTTTGCCTTGGCAGAATCAGCTATATTTAACGAATATTACTATGTCAGCCAGAGATTACTGGTTACATAAACAAAGGAGAGATTGAAGTGGCTGAAGGAAACAACCAGGTACAGGATTTAAACCAATTATTGAAGGTCAGAAGAGAGAAACTTGCAGAATTACAGGCCAATAATAAGGATCCATTTCAGATTATGAAATATGATGTATCCTGTCATACAACAGATATCAAAGGCAACTTTGAACAGTACGATGGCAAAGAGGTCTCTATTGCCGGACGTATGATGTCTAAGCGCGTTATGGGAAAAGCAAGCTTTTGTAATGTGGCAGATAGAGATGGAAACATTCAGAGTTATGTTGCCCGCGACGATATTGGCGAAGATTCCTACAAGGAATTCAAAAAGATGGATATTGGCGATATTGTAGGCATCAAAGGTAAAGTTTTCACAACTAAGACCGGAGAGATTTCCATTCATGCCACTGAAGTTACCTTATTATCCAAGAGCCTTCAGATTCTTCCAGAAAAATACCATGGTTTGAAGGATACTGATGTGCGTTATAGACAACGTTATATCGATTTGATTGTAAATCCAGAGGTAAGAGATACCTTTAAGAAGCGTTCTGCAATTATCCGTGAGATTCGTAATTATCTGGATGCTAAAGACTTTATGGAAGTTGAAACTC
>JAEZPG010000073.1 GCA_023413555.1 Bacillota bacterium
CTCCAAGACGTGCAGGAAGCAAGAGATAATCTTACCATAACTGAAATCAGCGAATTCCAGAAATGCTGTGATCACAGTCTAAAAGCTATCAATGAGCTAATGGTGTCTCTAGATTTTCAATATGAGATATCAGAGCAATTGTTTCGGATATACACCTATGTAAAGGGGCTTATTGCTAAAGTAAAGACAAAAAAAGAGGATATTCTTCTGGTAGAAGCCTATAACATAATGGAAAAGTTACGCTCCTCCTTTGTCCAGGTGGCCAGCCAGGACAAGTCAGAGGCAGTAATGCAAAATACGGAGCAGGTATATGCAGGCTTGACCTACTCTAAGGGCAACTTAAATGAGTCTCTACTGGAAGACGCTTCAAAGCGTGGATTTAGAGCATAGCGTGTGAGCTTAATTATAATAATAGGGACTCATCAGATAGTGCTTTAACCTGATTTAATAAAAAAGTATACCTCTTATGTGCAGCATTAACCTCATATATATAAGCATCAATTAAGTCCGGATCTAAACTGTTTTCAAAGTTAGAATAGGCCGTCTCTAATGCGATCTTTGTCCTTTGGAGTTCCTGTAGCAGCGCCTCTTCTTGTAAATTGACTTTACTTTTACGATGCTTCATTAAATCAAACCTTTCCAAAAAATTGTCCTGCATATTATTATATAAAGTGGGCAAAATAGCTACTTTATAGCCATACAGTATATTATAGTCTGCATAATACATAAATATTCTCAAAAATTAAAAAAAATTGAAAAAGTTATATATCATAATTTCCCCTTTTCGGTATATATTGTATAAACACAGAGTAAAAAGATACAAGCTATCCAAAAAGGGAAAGGGGAAATCAGGTGGAAAAGTATGTGCTTATATTTATCCTTGTATTATGTGGGACTGTTCTGACCATTGCCATAAGGAAAAAGAGAATGGAGCTTTTTATAAATTTAATTCTCCGTCTTTTTGCGGGAGCAGTTGGCATCTATTTACTCAATGCAATTTTAAGCGCAGTCAATATACAAAGTGCAGTTGGGTTAAATGGTGTCAATGTGTTAGTAGTGGGAACGCTAGGTCTGCCAGGATTTATACTGATATATTCGGTGGGAATATACTTTATGTTTCGGGGCTGAATAAAATGATAAAAGAAGGAAAATGCTTGTCTAATTAACTGTAATGTGTCGGACAAGCATTTTTATTGTTGTATAAAACTTGTTGACAATTCGATTAAAGTTATTTATTATAAACATGTAAATAATTTCCATTAAAGAGAGGTGGTTTTTATTCCCTACATTGCACTTAGTTGCTTTTTGCTTGTTGCTATGGTGAATGACTTAATATCCTATCGTGTAAGTAATAAACTGATTGTATTAGGATTGTTATTTGCTATTATGTTGCAGGTTAGCAAATATCAAGCATTAGGTATTCTTTATTTTCTATTGGGAGCCATGGTTCCCGTTCTTATCTTATTTCTTTTGTTTCTAGGTAATGTTTTAGGAGCTGGCGATATTAAACTGTTTGCTGTTGTTGGAGGTAGTTTAGGAATTACCATAGGGATTCATTGTATCTGGTATTCTTTTGTGGCGGGAGCCATTCTTACAATTTTTCTTTTAATCATTCGAGGGAATTTTCTTTTGCGTTTTCAGCATTTTACTCATTTTATTTGCACCTGTTTTATATGTAGATCCATAAGTGTCTATTGTGATAGGGAGACTCGGGATCAATCTAAATTTCATTTTACCATAGCTATTTTTGTAGGGTTTTTATGCCTTGCAATAAAACAAATATGGAAAGGAGAAGTTTGGTGATAAGGGAAACCATATGTCTTTTTGATACAGACCTCCTTTACGGAAGAACGGTGTTGCGAGCTCTTCAAGAGGAGAACTTTCTTCCGGGGTCTTATGCATACTTTAGTGAAATGGATACACTATATTCCTTTTTAATAAGTAATCAAGTAACAGTGCTTCTGTTGGAGAAGAGCAAGGAGCAGGAATTCTATCAGCTGCTTTCTAAAGAAGGGGTGTCTGAAGAGCAGTTACATGAGTGGCGGGAGAAAATCCTTTTGCTGACAGAGGAACCTGTAAGTAGAGAATGTGAATTATACAAATACTTAGCTCGTCAGGAATTTGGATCAAGGTTAAGGAGTTGGAGGACAGAGAGATTTGGAGATATTAACAAAGAAAAACACGAAGACAGACAAAGTAGCAGGTGTAAACAGGTACTTACCGGGTATATTACCTTTGGGGGAGCAAACTTAGGCAAGTTCCTAGCTGGTATCAAGCAAAGTGCAGTAGGTGCACTTGTGTTGAATCTGGAGATTTTTGCTTATTCAAGTCCTCATGTCAAACCCAAGAAGAACATGTCTGATCTGATTTATCTGGCAACACTTGACCAACTTTCAAAGGTCAATATAAAAGATTATGTCTATACAATCGAAAGCATTGATTGTGTAGAGCCCATTGTGCACTACAGCGATGGCTATGAGTTAGATAATGAAGCTGTAAGCAGACTGGTAGAGTTTCTTCGGACGCTACCTTATGAGAGAGTTTTTCTTATTACTGATTGCAGGCATCGAGGGGCGGCGAGGCTTTTGGAACTATGCGATGAGGTAAAGGTAGAGGAACCAGGAAGTCCCATTGAACAGCACAAAAATACCTTAATGAGGCAGATGCTTCATTTGGAGGGAAGAGAAAAGCTGTTAGGGAAACTAGAGCAGATAAAGAGGGAACAGGTATATGGATAGAGAAGATCTATATAAAGAGGTTAAGGGGCAAGTATTGACAGATATGAATCTTATCAAAGAGATTTCAGATGAGGAAGTATTGGATTATATTGACAAGATCATTGATCACTATGTGGAAAAACAGTATCTTAAGGTAGATCATAGACGCCAATTGCGATATAGGGTATTTAATTCTATACGAAGACTGGATGTGATTCAGGAACTGTTAGATAACCCCAATGTAACAGAGATTATGGTAAACGGGTCAAATCATATTTTCTATGAGGAAAGGGGAAGACTTCATCTCTGGAATAAACAGTTTGAGTCAGAGGAACGTTTAGGAGATGTGATTCAACAAATTGTAGCAAAGGCTAACAGAGTAGTAAATGAAGCTAACCCTATTGTAGATGCAAGACTAGCAGATGGTTCTCGTGTTAATGTGGTACTGTCCCCCGTTTCCCTGGATGGCTCAACACTCACTATTCGTAAGTTTGGGGAACATAACATTACCATAGATGAGCTCATACAATATGGGTCTATAACAAAGGAAATTGCAACTTTTCTTAATAAACTGGTACAAGCCAGATATAATATTTTTATTAGTGGAGGAACCGGTTCTGGAAAAACCACCTTTCTCAATGCACTCTCTTCTTTTATTCCAACAGAGGAACGTATTATTACCATAGAAGATTCAGCAGAACTAAGACTTCGTCACCAACTAAATCTAGTGAGAATGGAGGTCCGAAATGATAATGTAGAGGGAAAGCATGGTGTCAGTATAAGAGATTTAATTAAGACCTCATTGAGAATGCGACCGGATCGAATTATAGTAGGAGAGGTCCGTGATGCAGCAGCTATTGATATGCTGACTGCTCTTAACACAGGACATGATGGTTCTCTAAGTACAGGTCACGCCAATTCACCGGCAGATATGTTAAGTAGGCTTGAGACAATGGTACTATTAGGGACTGAGATTCCGCTACTAGCAGTAAGAAAACAGATAGCCTCAGCCTTAGACATCATTATTCATCTTGGAAGACTTCGGGACAAATCCAGACGCGTCCTAGAAATCGTTGAGGTTTTAGAGGTTTCCAATCAGGATATTGAGATTCAGCCACTCTATGTATTTAGGGAAGAGGGGGTTGACGAGGACGGAAGAATATTAGGAGGGTTGGTTGCCACAAGTAATACACTAAAGAACAGGAGTAAATTAGAAAGGGCAGGGATAATGATTGAAGACAGTTGATTATACAAAGGTTGAGAAGCAAGAAATTATTAAGGTTGTCATCCTGGGGGTGGTGGTGCTTGGAACCCTTGGTTATCTCTTTTACGAAAGTATCGTGGCAATGTTTCTTATGCAGGTTTTACTGATTCCCTATTTACATAGTTGTAAAAAAGAGATTTATAAGAAACGGCTTTGGAGTGTCAATCAGGAATTTAAAGAGTTTCTATTAAGCTTAAGCGCAGCTTTAAATGCAGGTTATTCAGTAGATAATGCCCTTTTAGAAAGTAAAGAGGGTTTGAAACATCTGCTAGGGTCTGAAGCAGACATGATGATTGAGTTAGATTATATGATTACACAATTACAACTTAATATGACAGTAGAGGAGATATTTATTAAACTAGAGGAACGTCTACCCATTGAAGATGTATATAACTTCGTAGATGTCTTTGCTACTGCTAAGCGGACAGGGGGGGATATTATTCACATTATTCAATCTACAAGTGCTTGTATTCGGGATAAGGTGGAAGTGAAACGAGAAATTCAGACTATGATAACAGCTAAGAAGTTTGAAGGAAATATTATGTGTCTTGCACCTATGGGAATTGTTCTGTATTTGCAACTAGGTTCACCGGGGTACCTGAGTCCTCTTTATCATAATGTGATAGGGATCTTTATAATGACTGCACTCCTTGGTGTATATGGTGTGGCTTTTTATCTTACTACTCGGATTATGACCATTGAAGTTTGAGGTATGCCTATGATAATAACAATTTGTATTTATATTATCACTTTACTCTTATGTATTATTTTTCGATCTTATCAAAGAAAATTTCTTAATACCATTTCAAAAAAGCAATATCATCTCTTTTTTCTATTTCCAGTTAGTCTTATGATGGCTGATACTATCCAAGCTTTGCGCCCTAATCATAAAAAACACTATCAAGAAGAATTAAAATCCTTATATGTATTTGAGAACTGCATAACAAAAAGTCGTCTGCTTTTCGCTCAGACAATTGCATATATCATTGGAATTGTACTTGTGTTCAATACCTTTGCCTTGGTAATCCAGCTTACAAAGGCTAGCGAGACGAAGACTATCACAGAGAATACAGTAAACAGACCAAGTTATGGAGAGAAAAGCCACACAGAGTCCTATCAAGTTGTGATTGAAGATGAAGATCTGTATTTTAAAGAGAAGCTTCGTTATAAGGTTACACCTAGGATTTATACCGAGGAGACCTTTTATGAAGTGATTGATCAGGCTAAATCGTATATCAGTCAGCGAGTGTTAGGGGAGAACCAGTCTGCTGACAAGATCACAACTTCCTTAAATCTGGTGAAGTCTATACCATCTCTAGGGCTAAAAGTAAGCTGGAGGAGAGATGATGAGGAAATGGTAGAGTATGATGGGAGTATTGCCAATAAATCCATTACACAGAAAAAGGAGGTCGTATTAACGGCAACGATTAGTTCCGGTGAGTTGAAAGAAGAGTATCCGGTTGCTTTGACTATACTGCCTTTTGATCGGGGGAGTAAAGACGAACTATTTCATAAGGTAACTACAGCACTTCAAGAGGCAGATGTTTCAAGTAGTTCGGAGGATAAGTTTTCCTTACCAAAGACAGTAGATGGTGCCAAAGTCTATTTTCTGAAAGAAAACCACCAACAGGATATAACAGTTATGTTTTTTGGAGTAATAATAGCAATTTTTGTGCCACTGCTTGCAAAGAGAAAGTTAAAGGAGAAATTAGAGAAGCGGGAAGAAGAGCTTAGAATGGATTATCCAGAGGTTGTAAGCAAACTATCTTTGTTACTGGAAGCAGGAATGACTGTGACAAGAGCATGGACTAAGATTGTACAGGACTATGAAGCAGAGGTAGGACAGAAAAAACGTAAAAAGAGATATGCCTATGAAGAGATGTTAGCCAGTTACTATGAAATGAAAAATGGGTTAAGTGAAAGTCAAGTATATGACAACTTTGGTAGGAGAATTAAACTGACACCCTATATGAAGTTAGGATCTTTGTTAGCACAGAATTCGACCAAAGGTATGGAAGGAATTCTAAAATTCTTAAAAGGAGAATCCATAGAGGCTTTTTCAGAAAGAAAGGAATTAGCAAAAAGACTGGGTGAGAAGGCCGGGACAAAGATGTTACTGCCCATGGGACTTATGTTAGGAATTGTTTTAATAGTGATAATAGTACCTGCTTTTTCTATTTTATAAGTTGGTATTGTTAATAAAATGAGAGGAGTGTTTATATGAAGCATGTAGCACAGACCGCTGCAAAGATAAAGGATGCAGCACGGAGATTTATTCGAGAAGAGGATGGCGTTGGAGTAGTGGAAATCATCCTAATTCTTGTGGTTTTGGTAGGACTGGTCATTGTCTTTCAGAATGAAATTGGAGATATAGTAGATAATGCTTTAGACGCATTTTCAGATGATGCATCTTCAATTTACGATTAAAGATAGTAATAATAGCAGAAAGGAGTAATTCATGACACAGGTTAGGGGAAGTATCACAGTATTCTTAACGCTTGTAATGGTATGTATCATCTCTCTGGTAGGCACAATGTTAGACCTTGCCCGGTTTGAAATGGCGGATCATCTAGCCTATAACGCCTTGGTAACAGCCGTAGACTCGGAATTAACTAATTATTGTAAGGAGATATATGAAGATTATAAAATCTTTCTTTTAGATGCAGATCAAAAAGAAGAAAACATGAACGGAGAGGAATATGTAAAATCTATACGTGATTATCTGACATATTCCTTTGAGCCAGAAAAGAATATCCAACTTGGCAATTTTTCACTTCCCCTTTCCACTACAGACTTTTTAGCTATTGAACTAAAGGGCTGTACCCTAAAGGGACAGACCATGATTACAGACCAGGAAGGAGAAATCTTTCAGCATCAAGTGGAAGAGTATATGAAGTATCATGTACCCGGTGAACTAGCGGAAAGTCTTTTGAGTAAACTGAATTTATTACAGAATACAAAGACAACCATGTCTGTATTTCGTAAAAAGATGACGGTGGAAGAGAAATCTGCAAAAATCAGTAAGTCCATCATGAACCTGATTACCTTACTGGAAGGTTTGACTTTTGATGACGGAGAACTCGAAATGACCAAGGATCACTATATTGTAATCCAAGATTACTTCGGGAAACAATTCTGTACGGAGAAGGTTGGACCGAATGCAGTTGCTATTAATCATAATCTAGTGTGGGATTCTCTACATGATAAATATACGAATCCCATTACATGTTTAACCTCTATTCAGGCAGATAATGAGAAATTAAATACTTTAAAAAAAGAATGTGAAGAGATTAAGATTCAGTTGGAAGCAGAACAGGAGAAGAAACTATGTACGCAATTGGAGGATGAGCTATCGAAACGAGAGGAAAAAATAGAGGAACTTAATAATAAAATGGGTGAGGATGGTTTACCACTTGTGGATAAGGCGAAAGGGATGCAACAAAAGATTGTTTTAGCGTTAAATACTATTGATGGTCTTAGAGGCCAAAAGGAAGCCTGTGAGAGGGAAATGAAGGATTTCGAATCATATTTAACTACTAAGAAAACTGAATTGGACGAGGCCTCCTATAATGCAGCAAAGGAGGAGTTAACAGAGCTAAAGGAGTATCTATGGAAGGTAGATGAGACCGGAGTTGACACTTCAATTATCGGAGATGTTATGGCAATGAAAAATTGTCTCAATACCAACCTTGTTGCATTAAACAAGACAATTGCAATGGAATCTCATGTTCGACCCGAGATAGAAAAAGACTATCTTAAGTGCAAAGCTGATGTGAAAGATGCACTGGAATCATATAAGAGCTATACCATTAGACCCCTTCATTTCGATTATTCTAGGTTAAATACTAAGAAAAAGGAAGAGAGTCCAGTGGAAGGACTTGGTAGTCTGGTCGAGGATGGTATTTGCCATTTGATCCTTAAGGACACCAAAAGTCTCTCTAAACAAAGTCTTAGCAAGAGTAATCTTCCAAGTCAGAGTATGGCAGCAGTTCAGGTTGGAAATGAGAAAAAGGATCAGAGCAAGAAACTGGCAGACCAGATATCTGAACGGGATAGTAATCTTAGCTCCAGTATGGAGGAATATGAATCCATCTGTCAGAAGGCAGAGCCGGAGGGCGGAGGTTTAAATGACATGGCAAGACGTCTGTTGTTAAACTCCTATGGTGTAAGCTATTTTAAGAGTTACGCTACTCAGTATAATATAAAAAAGGAAGAAGCCAGACCAGAGAAGACACTGACAAAGCCCACAGTTATGGAATATGAGCAGGAGTATTTAATAATCGGAGGTGATACAGATGATGAGAATGTGAAGGATATTGTAAACCGCACCCTATTTATACGTACGGCCATGAACTATCTATCTTTATTAACCGACCAGGCAGCTCGAGGCAAGGCACTGGCAACTGCCACAGCAATGGTAGGATTTACGGGCTGCGGGCCACTTGTAACAGTTGTGAAGCATGTCATATTAATGGGCTGGGGTTTTGAAGAGGCTTTAGTGGATGTAGGAGCTTTGATGCAAGGAAAATCTGTTCCTTTGTTCAAAAAGGCAAGTAATTTTAGTGTCAGATATGAGGAACTCCTTTCTGTTAATAAGACCCTAATTCAGACTAAGATTAAGAAATTGCCGGAGAAAGGAGATTCTCTTCTAAGCTTGACCTATGAGGATTATTTGAACTTTTATATGCTTATGGTAGGACCGGATACCTTATCTTATCGAATGATGGATTTGATACAGGAGAATACCCGTGTTAGATATAAGAAAGATTTTCTTATGAATAATGGAGTATTTGCCTTAGAAATGGGTTTAGAATGTGAAGTTCCCAACAAATTTATTGATTTACCATTAATTAAACAATTTATTGGACAATCTGATATTTCTTCCAGTATACAGATTTCTACAGAATATTCTTATTAGGAGTGGAGACTAAATCGAAGCAGGATGCCCATTCATAAAATTAATTAAGTTCTCTTCAAGCATCTGTTGCCCCAGAAAAGCAGTGAAAACCCAATGGGTGGGTGTCCTGCTTCGTTTTAGCTAGTTTAATCAGAAAGGATTTGGTGGTGGATATGAGAAGAAAATGGATGATAAAAGGATCTATAACAGTGGAAGCCACCTTGGTCTTTCCTTTGTTTATCTTTGTAATAATAGGGTTTATCTATTTCTTTCAGGTGTTTAAGACAGAGCTAAAGATACAGGGTAACATAACTGAGATCGCTCAAGAGGCATCTCGTTACGGCTATCTTTATGATGCCCTTACTCATAACGAAGAAGTAGATAGCCCAGAGAACCAGAGTAACCAAAACATTAAAAATATACTGACCAAACTTGTTGAAGGAACCTATTACAATATTCGGTTTAGAGAGTTAAATGAAGAGGATCATAACTTACCTGGTGTGTTGGGAGGAGTTGAGGGTGTTGCCTTTCTCGGGTCATCTTTTATGGAGGAAGATGGAATTATTGAAGTGATTGCTTCCTATCGAGTGAAAATACCTGTCCCATTTTTCTCACATTTCACATTTCCCGTAATACAACAGGTAAAGACACGGGGATTTATTGGTGCCACCCTACTAAAAAAGGAAGAGGATAAAGGAGCAAATCAGAATAACGAGGATGAATATGTATACATTACCGAGTTGGGACAGGCATATCACAGCCAGAAAGACTGCACTTATCTTAAGGTTAAAATAAGTTGTGTATCCAAAGATGCCTTAAGAAATCTCAGAAATAGTAGTGGAGCCATCTACTATCCCTGTGAAGCCTGTGCTGAGGGCCATGTTGAACAGAAAAATTATTACATAACAGAATATGGGGATCGATATCACAGTAGTAAGCTTTGTAACAAGATTAATCATAGTATTTTAACAATTAAGAAATCTGAAGTGGGTAGTAGAAGGCCTTGTTCTAAATGCTACAAATAGTAGAAAAGAAAGGAATCCATTATGAATCTGGCTATAATAAAAAGCATTATTATCATTGTTTTTCTAATCATTAGCACAATTTTTGACTTAAGAAATAAGAATATCCCCACTATGCTCATCTTAAGCTCTGGGGCGGCAATTCTACTACTGTCCCTACCTGACCCCAATATGAATTGGATGGGTAGCTTGTGTGGAGCCTTACTGGGAGTCTTGATGTTAGTGCTTAGTAAGGTTCTAAATGGAGCGATTGGAGCAGGAGATGGTTTTGTTATTCTATTGGTAGGCTTTGTAATGAGACTTTATGGTGGTTGTGTTGTGTTATTTTATAGTCTGTTTTTGGCAGCCATTTTCTCCATTGTAATGCTCTGTTTAAAGAAGTTGACTAAAAAAGATAGTATACCCTTTGTACCCTTTGTATTGATATGTTATTTGGGGGTGTATTTTGGATGAAGA
Organism: Bacillota bacterium; assembly: GCA_023413555.1. GTDB lineage: Bacteria > Bacillota > Clostridia > Lachnospirales > Lachnospiraceae > KM106-2. Next base: position 10,357 of record JAEZPG010000073.1, read on the forward strand.
CTAAGGAGCTAAAAGGAAGTATTACTGTAGAAACAGTATTTGTATTTCCAATTATATTTGTAGTTATTTTAACCCTTATGTATATGTCACTGATTATGCATGATAAGGTGATTCTCCAGTCTGTGGCTGAGGAGGCATTGGTCCGTTCCAATCAGTTATGTCATCAGCCCAGTGATGTTTTAAACAGTTTGATACAGTATAATAATCTTTTAGATACTAACCTTCTTGGTGAAAGCAAAGATAAACATAAAGGGGAGCTGGTTTATTATATTAGCCAGGAATTGGAGGGAAAGCTATTTATCTGTGAAATTGGGAACATTCAGGTTCATTTAAACGAGGACTATTGTCAGATAGCTATAGAAGCAGACTGTAAAGTAAGTCTTCCCATGGTGATAAAATGCATAAAAGATTGTAGTCAGATTAGTGTGAGTCAGCAAAGAAGCTATCATCTACCAGAGAGCTTTGCCAGAAAAGTCGAGGTGACTCTTGGAACAGTATCTCAGATTAAAGGAGTAGAACGAATTACGGAGTTTCTAAATAAGGTAGGAGATTTCTTAGGAAAAAAGTAAGGAAGGAGAATATGTAATGGAAATTCAAGAGTCAATGTCTTTAAATAAAAATCAACTTTCCATTCTCATAGAACAGAGAGAAAAAGAAGAAGACTTTCGCTTTTATATGCTTCAAAAGAATACCATACATTTTCTGCTTCCTGTACAAAAGCTATATGAGGAAAGTATGGTTCGCTATGTCTATGACACCACAGAAAAGGAATCCTTTATTAGCTATACCAAAGGGAGGCGGCTAAGAGAAGAATCAGTGAAGCAATTGATCACTCAGCTTTTGGAGGCTTTGATTCAAGGTAAGGAATACTATTTTGATGAGGATAGTTATCTCATGAACCCGGAATGTATTTTCTTAGATATCAAGCAGAACAAATATTATTTTTGTTACTGTCCGGATTATGTAGAACCTATTCGGAAACAGATATTAAGTATGTTAGGATTGCTTATGAATTTAATCGATTACGAAGATTTATCAGCTGTAAAATTAGTATACCAGATTTATCAGATGGTAGGAGAAGAAATCTTTTCAACGAATAGAATATTGAGTTATGTAAAGAAATTTCATTTTGAAGAAGAGAGAAACATAGAAAAGCCACCACTGATTACCTTAACACCAGAGTTAGAAAGAGAACTTTCGAAGGTCATGGTACCTCCAATTCAAGCCACTATCCAATCGCCCCTTAAATCGGTTGGACAATATAAAGAAGAATCCAATGAATTAGATATGACACTTAATAAAGGTACGATAGCATTTATCTTGTCTACAGCAGCATTTTTAGTTCTATTTTGTGCTGGATATGCGCTAGGTGTATTCTATACTAAAATTGGGCATCAGCTGGATATAAAAAAGGTTGTACTCTACGTTGTTCTTGTTTTGGTTGTAGAAGGATACATTGCCTGGAAAGTCTTTGGTGGGACGGAAAAGAAAGGAGACTGTGATGTACGAAAAGAGTATAAGCTCCTGCCTAGTAATAAGGGGTCTGATACCATTCGTATGAGTCAGTTCCCTTTTCGTATCGGTAAGGATGATTCGCTGGTGAATGGTGTTATTATGAATCCTCAGGTAAGCCGTATGCATGCTATCTTCACTATGGCGGATGGCAAGATTTACCTCCAAGATGTTAATTCCTTGAATGGAACTTACGTCAATGAGGTACGGCTACAACCCCAAACTAACCAGCTCCTTCAACTGGGTGACACTATTCGGTTTGCGAATAATGTCTATCTACTATCCAATTAAATAATAAATGGAAAATACTGCGCTTTTATGATATGATAGCTTGTATAATAGTAGTATATCCTATAGATGTACACATTTAGGGGAACTACATTTACCTAATGATAGAATTAGAGGGAAAGCTATGGTTGAAAGATTAGCAGATTATTTATGGCATAAACAGTATGGAATTCAAAATACTAATTTTTCTAATGTAAGAATATTGTATAGGGCAGAAACAAATGGAATAAGAGTCATAGTAATGTTTGGCATGGATGATGAGGAATGGTTTTCTCAAGATCAATACCTGCATATTCTGGAACAGGTAGAGAAGTCCTATTATGAAAAGGGATATGCAAGAGTAGAAATACTAAGTCTTCTATGTACTAGAAATGTGGAAACTGTTAAACCATATTGTCAGATAGGAAGATATACTCACTGGGTAGTAGATACTGTAAAGAATCGGCTCTTAGTATTTGAAAATCAGCCACAGACCTTTGGCGATGTAAGAAATCAGTTGGAAAACTTATTGATTGGTGAATTGCATAAAGTAGGGGAAGAATACTTAAACCCCGTTAAAATGAAACCAAGTGGATATAATGACTTTAAAAATAGTTCTTTTCGTCAGAGTTCTCTTAGAAGGCGATTACAAGGGAAGCCGGTTTTTACCATCCTATTAGTATTGGTTAATGTATTAATTCTCATGATAATGAAGATAACAGAAAATTATGATGTAATATCATCACCTTTTGGGAACTTTTATGATACCGGGGCAGAACTTCAACACTTAATTGATTGGGGTGCGACCAACTACTCACTTATTGTAGACCATCAGGAATATTATCGTCTCTTTACAGCCATGTTCTTACATGGAGGATTTGAACATTTAGTCAACAATATGGTGGTTCTTGCTGTAGTTGGTTATATGTTGGAGACTAATTTTGGTAGTGTTCGATTTTTAATTATTTATTTGGTCTCGGGTGTTTTAGCCAATATTGGATCTATATTTTACTTCCATGAGACAGGGGAGAATATAGTCGGTGTAGGAGCTTCTGGTGCTATTTTTGGCATTGTTGGAGCATTTGTCTATCTAGTTCTCCGGTACAGAGGAAGAGGCTTAGATGTTTCAGCAAAACGATTTATCTTTTTTGTTATGATTACTGTTTATAGTGGCTTCCGAGCACATGATAATATAGATAATGCTGCCCATATAGTAGGCTTTTTTGTAGGAATACTAACTTGTATTATGTTAGATTTGATACGTAGAAATAAAAGGATGGGGTGAAACGAATGAAAATTAATATGTATTATGGTGGAAGAGGACTATTGGAAGATCCGGCTTTATACGTGATGAATAAGTTGGAAGAGGTTTTGAAGGAATTAAGAGTTGAAGTAGAACGATATAATTTGTTTGAGGAAAAAAGTAATATTAGTATGCTACCTCAAACCTTAAAAGGAGCTGATGGGGTAATTCTGGTTACTACGGTTGAGTGGTTTGGAATAGGTGGCTATATGCAACTATTCTTAGACTCCTGTTGGTTCTATGGGGATAAAGAAAAATTAGCAGGGTTATATATGCTTCCAGTAGTATTATCAACTACTTGTGGCGAGCGGGATGCAGAAAATAGTCTAAGCAAGGCTTGGGAGATGTTAGGCGGTCATGTACAAGCGGGTCTCACTGCTTACGTGGAAGATTATGTGGAGTTTGAAACCAATGCGGACTATGCTGTAATTGTTGAAAAATATGCGGAAGCACTTTATCGTGGGATTAATCAGAAGGTTAAAGTATTGCCTAATAGTCAAACGGTAATGAGAAATAAGGTTTTACGTAATCTTTCTTTAGAACTTACCCCTCAAGAAAGCGAACAACTTTCCGTCTATGCATCTGATGACACCTATGTAAAGAAGCAGAAGGAAGATATTAAAGAGCTTACTATGCTGTTTAAGGAGATGTTAGGAGAGAGTAAAGGGAAAGAGGAGGACATTCTTAAGAAGCTTAAGGATGTGTTCCAGCCAATAGACAACTTTAAGGCTAGTTATGCTATTGAGATTAAGGATAAGGATAAAAACTTGGTAATTGAGGTTGAGGCTGATCAGTTAAATTGCTATTATGGCGAGAAGGCAGATGCGGATGTCATAGCAAGAACCACAGACACAGTTTTGATGAAGATTATCGGGGGGGCCTTGACTTTTCAGAAGGCATTTATGACTGGTGATATTGCAGCAAAAGGGAATTTTAAGATCTTAAGAAGTTTCGATACCCTTTTTCCATTCTAAAAGTCTAATACAGGAAAATTATAACAGCTATAGAATATTTATGTACATATAGAAAATATTATCACACATAGCAAACATTGTTTTATCCATACTATGAATATAAGGCTTATTCAGAGCTTTATACCTTGATGGTTATGCTATAAAAAATAGTGAGTTTGCTGAGGTGTAATATTGAAAGAATTGAAGGAAAGAGTAGGGAATAAGCAAGAAGTCAATAGGCAAAGGCTACGACACCAGATGTGGATTATTGGGGTGTCTGTTCTTGGCGTGTATGTTGGCTTTAAGTATTTGATTCCACTATTCTTTCCTTTTTTGATTGCCTACCTAATTGTCAGACTGATTATGCCCTTAGTGAGGTTTTTGCATAATCGGGTTCATTTTCCACTAATTGTTAGTAGCATTTTTAGTCTAGTTCTCTCTTTTGGGGTAATTGGAGGAGGGGTATTCTATCTCAGTACTGTGTTGCTGAAACAGCTAAAGAATCTGCTTAACGATATCCCAATCTATACAAAGGCTATATCTGACAGCATGGATTCTATTTGCGGGTATTGTGACCATGCACTAGGATGGAAAGTAGGACAAGCCAGTCTGTATCTGGA
>JAEZPG010000080.1 GCA_023413555.1 Bacillota bacterium
CTAAGAATGAATTAGAGAAAGAGACTAAGGAACGTAGAACAGAGTTACAACGCTATGAAAAGAGAGTTCTAACTAAAGAAGAGACTTTAGATAGAAAAACTGAAGCACTAGAAAAGAAAGAATCTAAACTTGCTGCTAAAGAGAATGATTTAGATAAACTCAGAACAGAAGTGGAAAGTATCCATGAAAGACAGCTGCATGAATTAGAGAAGATTTCTGGACTAACCTCCGAACAAGCGAAAGAATATCTTTTAAAGACTGTTGAAGATGAAGTAAAACATGAAACTGCAAAATTAGTAAAAGAATTAGAAAATCGAGCAAAGGAAGAAGCAGATAAGAAGGCAAAGGATTATGTTGTCACTGCTATCCAAAAATGTGCTGCTGATCATGTGGCAGAAACCACTATCTCAGTTGTACAACTTCCAAATGATGAGATGAAGGGTAGAATTATTGGTCGTGAAGGTCGTAATATTCGTACTCTCGAAACTCTTACTGGTGTTGATTTAATTATTGATGATACTCCAGAAGCAGTTATTTTATCAGGTTTTGATCCAATTCGACGTGAAGTAGCACGTATTGCATTAGAAAAGCTTATCGTCGATGGCAGAATACATCCTGCCAGAATTGAAGAAATGGTAGAGAAGGCACAGAAGGAAGTCGAAGTAATGATTCGTGAAGAAGGTGAAGCAGCAACCTTAGAAGTTGGTGTTCATGGAATTCACCCAGAGCTTATCAAATTGTTAGGCCGTATGAAGTTTAGAACAAGTTATGGTCAGAATGCTCTGAAACATTCGATAGAAGTTGCTCAATTATCTGGGCTCCTTGCCGGTGAAGTTGGGGCTGATGTTCGTTTGGCAAAACGAGCAGGTCTTTTACATGACATTGGTAAGTCTGTGGATCATGATATGGAAGGCTCACATATTCAAATTGGCGTTGATTTATGTAGGAAATATAAAGAATCGCCAACCGTAATTAATGCAGTTGAATCTCATCATGGCGATGTTGAACCTGAAACATTGATTGCCTGTCTTGTACAAGCTGCAGATACAATCTCTGCTGCAAGACCAGGTGCTAGAAGAGAGACATTAGAAACATATACAAACAGACTGAAACAATTGGAAGATATTACAAATAGCTTTAAAGGGGTAGAAAAGTCATTTGCTATTCAGGCGGGTAGAGAGGTTCGGGTTATGGTAGTCCCAGATCAAATCAATGACGCGGATATGATATTGTTGGCAAGAGATGTTTCAAAACAAATTGAAGCAGAACTTGAATATCCTGGCCAGATTAAGGTGAATGTCATTCGCGAAAGTCGAGTAATTGATTACGCGAAATAAGTTTCATTAAATATCAAGTATAAAACCTTGAAAACGAATGTTTTCAAGGTTTTTCTCTTTTTGAACAGAAAATTGCTAAGTGTACTAGGTTTGTTGACAAGAAGATTGTCACTATTCGGTATCCATCTGCATTAAATTTTAATTGAATATACCACATCCTATACCAGAGATATACACACAACAGAGCCAGCCAACAATATTTAAGATTACCGTCTTTCCTTAGAATTGGATTACCTGCTAAACCAATTTGATTATTCCATCGCATCAAAAACCAATTTGATGGTAATGGATATTCCAGAATTTAATACAAATATATCAGTATCTGTGGTGATGAATGGTATCAATGAGAATTGGCAGAATCGTTACTTTCGCTTAAACGGAACAAGTGATACGCTCATTCCAAATGCAAGAAATGTACAAAGAAACATTTTGACTCAGACATTATGTGCTACAATATTAAATAATAATAATGAGCTAGTAGCATGTGGTTTATGTGTGATTGAACATAATTATGCAGTCAAATTAGGATTTAAGGATAGCTACGAGTATTGGTATAAAGTAAAGTGCTTATAATTCAATTTTTAACATATTTACATATCCAAAATCCTATTATACAATATAATTACAAAATATATGACATAAAAATATTATGTAAACATTATAGAGAGGATCTATTTTAATTATACTAAAATAGGGTGCATGAATGATGGAAAAAATAAAAAGAGTAGATCGAAAATTAGAACATAAGGGTGCCATAGTTGATTTTTATAGTGATTATATGGAGCTTCCAAATCATAAGATAGCAAAATGGGATTTTATTGCACATAAAGGTGCGGCTGCTATTATACCGGTAACTGAGGACGGTAATATCATTATGGTTAGACAATATAGAAACGCAATAGAACGCTACACCCTAGAAATTCCTGCAGGTGCTGTTAATAGTGGTGAAAACAAAGAACAGGCCGCAATCAGAGAATGTGAGGAGGAGACTGGCTTTAAAGCATTGGGAGTGAAGCATCTCTTTGATTTATATACTACAGTGGCTTTCTGTAATGAAAACATCGGTATCTACTACACTACGAAATTAATTAAAGGGGATCAACACTTAGATGAAGATGAATATGTCAAAGTTGAGGTTCATCCTTTAGACGAGTTAATCCAAATGATTTTTAATGGAAAGATTCAAGATGCCAAAACAATGACTGCATTATTAGCATACAAACAATTAATAGAAAAGTAATTCATGTTTTCTCCTTCCTGAACATAAAATTATATATAGTTGTTTAACAATCACGATATATGGACAACATCGGACCGGGAGGATTAACAGTGAAACGACTTTTGGCTTTTACCTACCGTATAGGATATAAAAAAATTTTTGTGATTTGCCTTTGTTTAGGTGTCGTTCTAGGAACAATTATGGGAAATGTATTAAAGGAATACTATCAAAGCAGTTTCATGTTATTCAATTCAGATTATATAAATGCTTTAAAGTCAAGTAATATAGATAGCATATCAGTATCTCAAATGGCATTTATCACATATATAAAAAGCTTTGGCTTATTATGTTTGTTTGTAACAACAATAATAGGTACCCCTTGTCTATATTGTCATTGTCTCTATAAAGGATTTAGCATCGGATTTTTAATTACTGCAGCTACTTTGAGATACGGTTTAAAGGGAATTCTTTTTTTCCTAGCTTATAATTTTCCACAAGGAATTGCTATTATTCCAATGTTTATAATTCTCTATGTAAAGGGATACGAATTAAACTATCTGCTATTCTCTAGAATAGAGCACGAGCATGTTAAGCTAAGTAAATACATTCCCTATCTGCTGATACTTTTAATAGCAATAATTGTGGCTAGTCTAATGGAGGGTTATGTGAATACAAACATCATGAAATATTTTATGCAAAGATTTAATCCATAAAATTTGATTGAAATAGGTAGTAAGAAAGAGGTAAATCCTATGAATACGAAAACAAGGGCATACATCCAGTATATAAAAAATATAAAACATTATGCAGATAACACATGTTATGCGTATGAACAAGATTTAAATCGCTTTCATCTATTTTTAGAAGAAGTTGGAGTAGAGGATTATAACAGGGTAAATGATACATTACTAAATTCCTATATTCTTAAATTGGAGAAACAGCAATTTTCTCCAGCTACCATTACTAGAACAGTGGTAGTTTTAAGAAAATTTTTCCTTTATCTATTAATTCAAAGAATAATTAATGTGGACCCTACTGAAAAAATAAAAGGTCCAAAGCCAGTCCAACAAACACCAACTTTGTTGACAGTAGATGAGGTAAATACGTTAATTAATCTTCCAGACACTACCACAAGAATTGGTCTTCGAGATAAAGCAATCTTTGAACTTCTTTATGGAACAGGGATAAAAGCTTCAGAATTAATTATACTCACCCTTTCAGATGTCAATTTTCATTACAATATTCTAACATGCCATAATTCTAAAAGAGAAAGAATTATTCCTTTCGGAGGGCAAGCAAAAGTTGCATTAGAGAAATATGTTAAAGAAAGTCGTAACTCTTTCTTGACGAAAGGCATAAATGATACTCTTTTTCTGAGTCAACAAGGTAGCGGGCTTACAAGGCAAGGCTTTTGGAAGATTATAAAAGGTTACGGGAAAAGAATAGGCTTAACCAATATCAGCCCTCAGGCTTTCAGGCATTCTTTTGCAATGCATCTAATAGAAAATGGTGCCAATGTTTCATCAGTGGGAGAAATGTTAGGTTATGTAGACACAAGTCAGGCTTATACCTATGTGGCAGCACAAAATAGGAAAGTACGAGAAGAATATATGAAAGCTCATCCACGGGCAAACTAGCAATAAATAAAAAGTGTCTTAATCTCCCCAGTTACCAAAGTGGCAAAGCTGTTGTGATTAAGACATTTGAATTAATTAAACATGTTCGGCTATCATATATAAGAGACGTTCTGTAGTATTCCATCCTATACAGGCATCCGTAATAGATTTTCCATAAATTCTCTCATGAATCGTCTGATTACCTTCTTCGATATAACTTTCCACCATAACTCCCTTAACCAATTCTTTGATTTCAGGTGAGTTTTGGCGATTATGAAGAATTTCACGGACAATTCTAGGTTGTTCATAATAACATTTATTAGAATTTGCATGATTAGCATCAATAATGCAGGCTGGATTAAAAAGATCTCTTTCATTATACATAGTATGTAAGCGAAGAAGATCTTCATAATGATAGTTAGATATGGACTGTCCATGCTTATTGACAGCTCCTCTTAAGATAGTATGAGTTAATGGATTTCCATCTGTCTTAACCTCCCAGCCACGATATAAGAAGGTATGACTTGCTTGAGCAGCCACACAGGAATTCAGCATTACAGAGAAATCTCCTGAGGTAGGATTCTTCATACCAGCCGGTACGTCAAATCCACTAACTGTTAGACGATGCTGTTGATCTTCAACACTTCTGGCACCAATTGCTACATATGACAAAATATCCTCAAGATAAGGCCAATTTTCAGGATAAAGCATCTCATCTGCTGCAGTTAAATTAGATTCCTGCATAGCCCTAATGTGCATCTTCCTCATGGCTACTAATCCTTCATGTAGATCTGGTTTCTTCTCTGGATCTGGCTGATGTACAATTCCTTTATAACCTTCCCCTGTTGTTCTTGGCTTATTCGTGTATATTCTTGGGATAATGATAACTTTATCTTTGATTACTTCTTGTATTTTCGCAAGTCTTAGTACATAATCGCAAACAGAATCCTCGCCATCAGCAGAGCATGGGCCGATGATCACTAAAAATTTATCTGAATTACCTGTAAAAACATTTTTAATCGCTTGGTCACGATTCTTCTTCATTTCTTTCAATTCAGCTGTTAATGGATAGGCTGCCAATAACTCCGCTGGAGACATAACTTCTTTAATATAATGCATTCCCATATAATCATCTCCTTGTTATCTAGTAAATCTTAGTAGGTATTCTATAATTCTTTTGATAATAAGTCAACCATTCTATATATTTTATTATCTCACAATCTTGTATTCCCCTGTCCATTGACACTAAAGTTAAGGTATAGTATAATTTATTGAATTAAAGTGCTAATGTTTTGCAATTAACAGCATCTATTACACAAAAAAAATTATTAAAGTATTTAGCGTACATAAAGACTTAAGAAAGGTGGATTTATACGTGTCTGACAAAGTAATTATGCTTGGTAATGAGGCAATAGCCAGAGGTGCATATGAGGCAGGAGTTAAGGTATCTGCAGCATATCCTGGAACCCCAAGTACTGAGATTAGTGAAAACATAGTAAAATACAAAGAGATTTATGCAGAATGGTCACCAAATGAGAAAGTTGCCATGGAGGTTGCGATAGGTGCTTCCATTAGTGGTGTAAGAGCTATGGCATCAATGAAACATGTAGGTGTCAATGTAGCCTCTGATCCTCTTTATACCATCGCTTATTCCGGAGTAAACGGTGGCTTGGTATTAATTGCTGCCGACGATCCAGGCTTATACAGCTCACAAAATGAGCAGGATACCAGAATGGTCGGCCGGGCTGCTAATGTTCCTGTTATCGAGCCTTCTGATAGTGAAGAAGCGAAGGAATTTACTAAATATGCATTTGAGCTTAGTGAAACCTATGATACGCCTATTATTGTTCGTACAACAACTAGATTAAGCCATTCTCAAGGGCTTGTAAAGTTATGTGACCGTCTTGAGATTGAAGATAAGCCATATGTACGTAACCCTGCCAAAAATGTAATGATGCCTGGTAATGCGAAAGGCCGTCATGTTATTGTGGAAGCCAGAAACAATAAGATGATAGAAGATGGGGCTCATTTCCCTATTAATAAAGTAGAATATAGAGATTTAAAGATAGGTGTGATTACTTCCGGAATACCGTATCAATATGTACGTGAAGCTCTTCCGGACGTATCTGTACTTAAATTGGGTATTGTTAATCCTCTCCCAAAAAGTTTAATAGAAGAATTTGCAAGTAAGGTGGATACGCTTTATATTGTAGAGGAATTAGAGCCTGTGATAGAAGAACAAGTAAAATCATGGGGGATTTCCTGTATAGGGAAGGAAATTTTCACTCGTCAGGGAGAATATAGTGCTAACTTACTTAGAAAAGCTATTCTAAGGCAAGAATTAAATATAGAGCAGCCTGCTGAGGTGCCAAATCGCCCACCAATTCTATGCCCAGGTTGCCCTCATAGAAGTGTTTATTCTGTATTACATAAATTAAAGATCCATGCTGCCGGTGATATCGGATGTTATACCTTAGGAGCAGTACCTCCACTCAGTGTAGTGGATACCACTGTTTGTATGGGGTCTAGCATCAGTACCCTTCATGGTATGGAAAAAGCTAAAGGTAAAGATTATATTAAGAACTGGGTAGCCGTTATAGGTGATTCCACCTTTATGCACACAGGAATAAATTCCCTAATCAACATGGTTTATAACAAATCAACGGGAACAGTTATGATTTTAGATAACTCTACTACCGGCATGACTGGACATCAAGATCATGCGGCAACAGGTAAAACCTTACAGGGTGAAACTACTTATGCAATTAATCTTATGGAGCTTTGTAAAGGAATTGGAATTAAAAATGTATATGAGATAAATGCATTTGATATTGTGGACCTTGAAAAATTACTAAAAGAAGAAATTGCAAAAGACGAGCTTTCGGTTATTATAACAAAGTCTCCTTGTGTATTATTAAACAAAACTTCTATCAAATATCAATATACTGTAGATGAAAATGTTTGTAAGAAATGTGGAATGTGCTTAAAGCCTGGATGTCCAGCTATTACAAAATCAGAAAACGGAACAGCCAAAATTAATGATACCATGTGCACTGGCTGTGGGCTTTGCGATACACTGTGTCATTTTGGTGCAATACAGAAAGTGGAATTATAGGAGGATACTGCCATGACAAAAAATATTATGATTGTAGGTGTCGGCGGTCAAGGCACCTTACTAACAAGTAGAATACTAGGTGGCCTTATGCTTCATGTTGGTTATGATGTAAAACTTTCTGAAGTTCATGGAATGGCTCAGAGAGGTGGCAGTGTTGTTACCTTTGTTCGCTATGGTGAAAAAGTTGCTGAACCTATTGTAGAAGAAGGTACTGCTGATGTACTAATTGCTTTTGAAAGACTAGAAGCCCTTCGTTATGTTCATTATCTTAAACCAGATGGTGTATTAATTGTAAACGACCAAAGAATTGATCCTATGCCAGTAGTAATTGGGAATGCCACTTATCCAGAAGGTATCTTGGAGAATCTTGAGAAAAACTATAAAGTGTACAGAGTGAATGCCATGGAAGAAGCCAAAAAACTTGGTAATACAAAAGTTTTTAACAGTGTTGTGTTGGGTATGGCTGCTAAAAGAATGGATATTCCATATGAGGATTGGATCACTGTGATTGAAAAAACAGTTCCACCTAAGACCATTGAAGTAAATAAATTAGCTTTCGATAAAGGCTACCATTTACATGATTAAGAAGTAAGTAGGAGGATAACACCATGATTTGGAATGCGACTAAGGAATGTATGAGCAGAGATGAGATAAGCTCCCTGCAAAGTGCCAGACTCAGAAAAATGGTATCCCGAGTATACCATAATGTAGATTTTTACCGAAAAAAGATGCAAGAGATGGGAATTGAACCAGAGGATATACAAGGGATAGAAGATCTTAATAAGCTACCATTTACTACAAAAGAGGATTTACGCCAAAACTATCCTTTTGGGTTATTTGCGATTCCACAGTCACAAATTGTACGTGTACATGCTTCTTCTGGTACAACAGGAAAACCTACTGTTGTTGGATATTCCAGAAAAGATATCGAAATCTGGCAAGAATGTGTAGCCAGAGTACTGGCTATGTCTGGTATTGGAGCTAAAGATAAGATTCAGATTTCATATGGCTATGGGTTATTTACTGGTGGTCTCGGCCTTCATTATGGAGCTGAAAATCTGGGTGCTACTGTAGTACCAATGTCTGTAGGCAATACCATGAAGCAGATTACTATGATGCAAGATTTCGGAGTAACTGCCATTGCCTGTACACCGTCCTATTTATTACATATCGCTGAGGCCTTAGAAGAACATAATGCAATCGATAATATTAAGTTAAAGCATGCCATTTGTGGAGCTGAGCCTTGGACTGAAAATATGAGAAAAGAAATTGAACAAAAGCTTCATATTCATGCTCATGATATTTATGGATTAAGTGAGGTTATGGGACCTGGTGTAGCTGCAGATTGTGAATATCACAATGGACTTCATGTTTATGAGGATCATTTTATACCTGAGATCATTAACCCAAATACCTATGAAGCAGTAGCTCCAGGCGAAACAGGAGAGCTTGTATTTACTACAATTACAAAAGAAGCTCTTCCATTGTTCCGGTATCGTACCAAGGACTTAACCAGTATTGATTACAGTAAGTGTGAATGTGGACGTACTCTAGCAAGACTTTCCCGATTTAAAGGGCGTTCTGATGATATGTTAATTATTCGTGGTGTAAATGTATTCCCATCACAAATAGAATCTGCATTATTGGAAATAGGTGAGACAAGCCCACACTATCAATTGATTGTAGAACGAGTGGATAACTTAGATACTCTTGAAGTATTAGTTGAAGTAGAAGAGCGATTCTTCTCCGATGAGATTCGTGCATTAGAAACACTTACCAAAAAAATTGCCCATACATTGCAACAAGCATTAGGTATTGCTGCAAAAGTTAAACTTGTAGAGCCTAAGACGATTGCCAGAAGCGAGGGTAAAGCTGTTCGTGTCATTGACAAACGTAAACTTATCTAATCACAAGGAGGAATGTTATGCTTATTAAGCAGTTATCTGTATTTATCGAAAACCGTGAGGGAAGATTGGAGAAAGTAACAGAAACACTGGCAGCACATGAGATTAATATAGTTTCTCTTAGTCTTGCGGACACATCTGAATATGGGATGCTTCGAATGGTGGTATCAGACCCCGTAAAAGGAAAAGCTGTTTTAAAAGAAGCTGGCTTTTCTGCTATGTTAACTGATGTTTTAGCGATTAAACTTCCACATAGAATAGGAATGCTGTACACTATATTAGATTTGTTAGTAGCAAGAGATATCAGCATTGAGTATATGTATACACTTGCTACAGGGAAAAATGCTTCTATTATTGCCAAAGTTTCTGACGTTAGTGCCGCTATTGAAGTTTTAGAAAAGAATAACTTTGAGCTTTTCAAAGCTGATGAAGCCTATCAAATTAATTATGAGGTTTAATAAAGCTGAATTCTTAGGAGCAGTTGATAATTGGAAAGGGGAATATCATGGGAGATAAGCCTGAATTGTATTTAAAAAAGCTTACTAAAGAAGAAATAGAGCAAATAAGGGAAGAGAATAGACAAAACGGAAAACCCAAAATTTTAATTGGTATGATTATTTTGATGATAGCTATTATGGTTGGTATGTTTATTATTTCTTATTATTGGTCCATGAACAAATTACCTGGGAAGATGGCCGCTACCATTATGGTAGTATGCTTAGTTGTTGAAGTGGTGTTATGTGAAACAACTAATAAAATGAATCATCGGTTATACAAATAAATCACAAATTAGGTACTATTAGTAATGTAAAAATTTACTTTTAGTACCTTATTTTTTTGCTTACAGATTCATATAGTACAATAAGTAAAATATATTGGAGATTAGATGAAACCATTTCTTAAAGGTATTATTATTGTTATTATTGCAATACTACTTATTAATACTATCTATAAAAAATCAAGATTTTATTACTATGATCCCATATTTCAACCATTTTCTAATAGATTAAATGCTAATAAACTGCTTTTAGTCGTAGGTGATACTTATAAGCTTCGACCTCAGGCATTGAACAAAAGAGTTTCCTACAAAAGCAGTAATTTTAGAATTGTGGATGTTATGCCATCGGGAAAAGTGTATGCAAAGACTGTCGGTACAGCAATTATAACTGCTACTGGAAAGTCATTTAAGGCACAATGTAAAGTCACTGTGATTAGTATAAGTGCAATGAAGATTTCGTTAATTGTAGGGGAACGCATTCATTTATACATAAATGGTAGTAATAAATCCGTTACATGGGAAAGTAGCAGTAAGATTGTTTCTGTGGATAAAGAGGGAATCGTTACGGCAGTACTGCCTGGACGGGCTAAAATAACTGCAACAATTAGTGGAAAACAATTAGAGTGCAACGTTTATGTGAAAAATAATGCGTAAACTCGTACAAAATAAGTCATAAAACTAAAACTCTTCGATACATTAGTATAAAGATTAAGAAGTTTGGAGTGCTTCATGAAACGTATCTTAAGTTTGCTATTTATTCTACTTCTTTCCTTTAGCATTGTTAGTTTTAGCTATGTAAATGGGACTACAATATCGTTGTACCCAACAGATGACGAAGATCAGACTGCCGAAACTACAAAAGATGATACAACAAGTACGGAAGATAGCGATAGTATTCCTACCCTTAGTAAAGATATTCTATCTAACACTATACAAATGCAACATACTAAATCAGTTAATACTGAAGATAAAAATTCAGAGATAGAAACATCAGAAGACAAACAAATTGATCAATACTATGAAGATGTAGAAACGATAGAGACAATAAAAAATCTCCGCAAAGATAAGAAGAATAAGAATGATGCTACGCAAGCTGTAGTTGAGGATAGTACAGGAAATTCACTGGGACTTTCCTCAAAATCTGCCGTATTAATTGAAGGTTCCACTGGCCAGATATTATATGAAAAAGATAAGGATCTTCAGATGGCTCCGGCCAGTATAACAAAAATCATGACACTGATTCTTATATTTGATGCTATAGAGAATGGTAAAATCAAGCTTTCTGACCAAGTCAGTGTTAGTGAATATGCGGCCTCAATGGGAGGTAGCCAAGTCTATTTAGAACCTTATGAAACACAGACTGTGGATACTATGATTAAATGTATATCCATTGCCTCGGCCAATGATGCCTCAGTTGCTATGGCTGAATTAATTGCAGGTTCTGAGCAAGAGTTTGTTTCGAAGATGAATGATAAAGCAAAAAGTCTTGGAATGAAAAATACTCATTTTGAAAACTGTTGTGGCCTTGATAATGACACCACTAACCATGTTTCTACAGCCTATGATGTTGCTCTAATGTCAAGAGAATTGATTACTAAACATCCAGAAATCTCTAAGTATTCAACTACTTGGATGGACACCTTTACCCATATTACAAAAAAGGGGGAAAGTGTTTTTGGTCTTACCAATACTAATAAGTTAGTACGTACTTATAAAGGAATCACAGGTTTAAAAACCGGTTCGACCTCCAAAGCTAAATTCTGTCTTGCTGCTACAGCAAATCGTAATGACATGGACTTAATAGCTGTTGTAATGTGCGCACCAGAACCCAAAATAAGATTTAAGGAAGCAGCATCTTTGCTGGACTATGGGTTTGCAAATTGTAGTGTATATAAAGATAATAATAAGGATCTAATACTTGATCCTATAGAAGTTAAAAACGGAGTAGAGGATACTGTTAATGGCATAGTGACCAAACCATTTTCCTACGTTTGCCTAGTGGGAAAGGATCCAACTGCCATTAAAAAAGAAGTAGAAATCATAGAATCTATTGATGCACCAATCAATCAAAATGAACAAATAGGTAAAGTTACCTATACATTAGATGGAAAGGTTATTGGAGAAGTTCCAATTGTTTCTAAAACATCAGTCCGTAAAGCGACCTTCAATGATTCCTTTGTAAGGCTGTTAAGACGATATTTCAATATATACTAAATTATAGGCATATACCTAAATGGCTTCCTGACCGAGGAAGTCATTTCAGTTATTTGGGATTTATGAATCCTTCATTGACAGCTATTCTCTGGTTAGATATAGTTATAATAAGTTAGAAAGTTTATAATGAATAAATACAGTGCTTGTTTCATAATCTAGAAATGAAATCTCAATAAGGAGTATACTATGGAGCAGACCATTTTATTAATTGTTTTAATCTCTATGTTTTTACTTGGGATAGGGGTATATCTCTATATCCTATATGAAAACAGGCATTTTCATATAACCACATATGAATATAGTAATAAGAAATTGCCAAAATCATTTGACCAGGCTGTTATCTTATTCTTAACAGACCTCCATAATTACTGTTATGGAGATAATAATGAACGTCTTCTAAATGCCATCCGTAATAACAAGCCAGATTTCATCCTAATTGGTGGGGATATGATCGTGAAAGGGAATCATTTTGATAGTACAAAGGCATTGGTGCTAATCAAGAGGTTGGCAACGGAGTTTCCAGTCTATTATGCTTATGGTAATCATGAGCTGCGGATGAGTAATATAGCGGGAAACGAGAACACTCCATTTATGGAATATATTACGAAACTGAGACAGTATGGAGTAAGATTCGTATTAGATGAAAAACTATCTTTAAACAGAAACGGTCATTCCATTGATGTATATGGATTAAATTTACCGGAGTTCTATTATATGAAATTCAAGAAAAACCCATTGTCTAAGGAATCGTTAGACCATCACCTTGGCACACCTGATAACAAGAGGTTTAATATACTACTCGCCCATAATCCCATCTACTTTCCTGAATATGCTAATTGGGGAGCAAACTTGGTGTTATCTGGACATGTACATGGTGGTATGATTGCACTACCAGCCATAGGTGGTGTAATGTCAACCCAAGGCCTTCTTTTTCCAAAATATGATTTTGGGTTATACCAAGATAAACAGGCTACTATGATTTTATCCCGTGGTTTAGGGAATCATACGATACACATTCGTGTCAACAATCGTGCGGAGCTTGTAAAAATTGTGTTTACAATCAATTAATGCATATACAGTTGAAGAAATATATTGAATATGTTATTCTTTAATAATGTGAGAATAGATAGTACGCTATACATGTCATTTGAAAAGATTGAGGACTTCTATGGAATACCTAATCCAAATGGTTGCAAGCTTATTTGCAGCTCTTTTAGTTATGATATTACATGAGATACCTAAGGCAATGGTATATAAATTGCAATCCCAAAAGAAAGTATCGTTGATTAAGGTATTGTATTTACCACAGTATATAGACCCCATTGGGCTTATTTTCTGTGTACTTTCTCTTGCCGGTTTTTCCAAACCCTATCGGTACGAGATTAAGGAAAAGAAGAATGCATCCTACATAGGTATCACTGGGCTGTTATGTCTTTTGTTATGTACAGTAGTTGCATATATTGCATATTGCGCTTGCTATGAAGGATTACAAATAGACCAATTGTTAGTGGACATGGATATCAGTCAACGATTCAATTATTATTTTATTTGCTACAGTTTATTAATCAGCCTAGGTATGTTTGTCGTGAACTTATTTCCTATCTCAGCCTTTGACATGGGACTCATTATTGCCGGTAAATCAACCGAAAGATTTATTCATATTATTCGTTCAGATACCTTCATAAAAATAGCATTATTTATCGTTCTGTTTACAGAGATTATACCTATACTCGGTATCCGAATGATTAATCTGTTGCTGGCTTTATAGGCTTCTGAAGAGAAAGGAACGTTTCATTTTATGGGGATTCCAGTAAGATTAGAAGTTTTTGAAGGACCTTTAGATTTATTATTACACCTTATAGATAAAAATAAAGTTAATATATATGACATTCCTATTGTAATGATTACAGAACAGTATATGGAATACATTAAGTCTATGGAAACAAAGGATTTAGATGTAATGAGTGAATTTCTTGTTATGGCCGCCACTTTATTAAATATAAAGTCCAAAATGCTTCTCCCAAAAGAAGAGACTGCAGAAGAAGAGGAAGAGGATCCAAGAAAAGAATTGGTAGAACGTCTTTTGGAATATAAGATGTATAAGTATATTTCTTTTGAACTTAAGGACAGACAGCTGGATGCCTCTAAACTGTTGTTTAAGAAACCATCGATTCCTGACTCTATACGTGATTATAGAGAACCCATTTCAGTGGAGGATTTGTTGTCGGACCTGACGATATCTAAACTTCATGCTATCTTTGAATCTGTTATTAAAAAACAAATAGACAAGATAGATCCCATCCGTAGTAAGTATGGTGACATCAAAAAAGAAGAAGTAAATTTAGATGAAAAGATGCTGTTTATAGAAGCTTATGGACAAGCTCACAGATCCTTTTTATTTCGGTGTCTTTTAGAGACAAGCTCCTCTAAGATGGAGGTTATCATCACTTTTTTATGTGTCCTAGAGCTTATGAAGGTTGGTAAGCTAAAAGTAGAACAGGAACATATATTTGACGATATTATTGTTACCTACATGAATGATAGTAGTATATCGACAGAAGACTTGTCTAGTAATCTTATTTACGAATAGGAGAATATGCCTTGGAAATAAACAAAGTTAAAGCAGCAATTGAAGCGATATTGTTTTCTTTAGGGGAAGCGGTAGAACTAGATCGTATTGCAAAAACCATTGATCATGATGAAGAAACAACCAAACGAATACTAAATACTATGATGGATGAGTACAATAGTGAAAGTAGAGGGATCCAGATTATTGAATTGGACGGATCCTATCAGCTTTGTACGAAGGAAGAAATGTATGATCTTCTGTTAAAGATCACTCATATTCCAAAAAAATATGTGCTGACAGATGTGCAGCTGGAAACTCTTTCTATCATTGCCTACAAACAGCCTATCACGAAGAATGCGATAGAAGCAATTCGAGGAGTTAAATGTGACCATGTAGTGAATCGTCTTGTGGAGTATAATCTGGTGTGTGAAGTAGGCCGTCTAGATGCTCCAGGTAGACCAATATTATTTGGAACAACCGAAGATTTTTTACGTTGTTTTGGTGTGTCGTCACTTGAGAATCTTCCAACCTTGAACCAGGATCAGTTAAATGACTTTAAACAGGAAGCTGAGGCCGAGGTTCAGTTAAAACTAAATATTTAGAAATATACTTAAGAGGGCTGCCGCACGAACTGTGACAGCCCTCTTGCTTTGTCGTGATTATATTGTGACTTTTATCATTTACAAGACAATCCATCTAAAATGAGAGTCACAAGTTGCATATTGACATATGTCCCTATTTATCACATCTAATATTTTATATTTTCTCATAAATTAGAATGCTTTGGATATACTATGAGAATACTACGAATAATGGTGATAATATGAAAGCATACTATAATGAACTAAATGAAATAATTGCATCTATGAGCATAAACTTAGAGGAAAATATCAACACCTTCAATACTCTTTTTAAAGATTGCGATGATTTGGTAAAGCGTCGTTTTACCATTGGAGGAGCCAATAAGGTAGACATTTACTTCTTGTACATGGACAACATGATTAACAAGGAGCTATTAGAGGAAGACACCTTACGTTACCTACTTTATAAAATGGATGAATTACCTGAAGAGAATAAGTTTGATTATATAAAAGCCAAAGGACTTAGAAGTGCAGATGTAAAGGAGCTGGATACCGTACAAGCGATTGTAGATGGTATTCTTTCCGGTGATACTGCCATTCTCATAGACGGTTATAACAAAGCCTTAAAAATCTCTGTAAAAGGTTTTGCCAATCGAGGGGTTCCAACGGCAGAAAATGAAGTTACTGTCCGAGGTTCCAAAGAAAGCTTTAGTGAAGCGTTGTTTATCAATCGAGTACTGATACGAAAGCGAATTAAAGACACCAACTTAAAAATCAAGCAAATGAAAGTTGGTACTAGAACTAAGACAGATGTAGCTGTGGTCTATATAGAAGACATTGTAAAGAAAGAAATTGTAGATGATATTGTTCATCGAATTGAGAATTTTGTTATAGATGGTATTTTTGATAGTGGGATGCTAGAACAGTTGACTGAGCGTAATCATTATTCTCCATTTCCTGAATTTCAGTCTACAGAACGACCAGATAAAGCTGCCTCGGCCTTAACAGAAGGTCGAGTATGCCTTATTGTAGACAATTCACCTATAGTTTTAATGCTTCCTACTACTTTAAATTCCTTTTATCAAGCTTCCGACGATTATTATAGTAGGTGGGAGATTGCAACATTTTCTCGGATACTTCGTTATATTGCATCCTTTTTTGCAGTTGCATTACCAGGTTTATATATAGTGATTGTAAATTATCAGTCAGAGTTAATTTCCACTAATCTGGCTTTGTCCTTTGCTGCCGCTAGAGAAGGCGTTCCCTTTTCTATTTTACTGGAGGTTATTATTATGGAAATAGCCTTTGAACTCTTGTTGGAAGCCGGTATACGCCTACCAGGACCTATGGGAAATACCATTGGTATCGTTGGTGGATTGATCATTGGTGATGCAGCAGTAAATGCTAATTTGGCAAGTCCTATGGTAGTTATTGTCGTTGCCCTAACCGCTATTGCAGCCTTTACTATCCCGAATGAGGCTTTTGCATCAGCCTTTCGGCTTGTTCGTTACCTAATCATCATTATATCGGCCGTATGGGGATTACTTGGATTTATTTTAGGTATTATGGTATTAATGACACATCTATGCGGATTAAAAAGCTTTGGGACTCCATATTTGGTGCCATTTGTAGCTTCCGGTATTGTTGGAAACAAAGATTATAAGGATGCCATTATAAAGATGCCAACCAATAAGATGACCTCAAGACCAAGTTATACTAGACCAAATGCTAGAAAGCGACTGTTTTTCAAGGGTAAGCAAGATAATAAAGAATAGACGGAAGGATTACGTATACTATGTATTCTAAGAACGAAAAAATCACGTTACGACAATTAAAACGCCTTGTTGTATTTGATCTATTAGGTGTTTTATTTTTAATTGTACCATATGTCATAACAAGTGGTGTGGGCTATGATGGTCTAGGCGCTTTTTTAATAGGTGCACTCCTACTTTTTGTCTATCTTCTCATATTCACTTTTTACCTAAAGCAGATAGATGGCCCTTATTTGACCTATTCTAAAACAGTTATTGGTAAATTCCTGACTACCATTTTTTGCATTCTTTATCTCATTAAGTTCTTTTTTACAATCGTGATGATAACCAAATTATTTATAGCTGTGATCAATAATACTATATTAACTGAATATTCTACCTTATCCATAGGTCTTCCTTTCATTGCTGCGGCAGGATATATGGCCTATAAGGGAATAGAAGTGCGTGCAAGGTATGCAGAAGTCATGTACTATATCGTACTGGTTCCAATTGTAGTCTTATCACTTTTTACACTAAAAGAAATAGATTTGGCCAATCTGACACCGATATTTACTACGGATTCTTATAAAGTATTTAACGCAGGCTTTCTATTCTTTTTGTTATTTAACTTATTAGAATTATTGTTATTTATAAAACCATATATAAAGTCAAAAAAACCTAAATCTTCTGTAGTAACCGGTATATTTTCCTACACCCTTAGAGGACTAATTTGTATCTTTTTACTTTCGATATTGGTTTTTTCCTTAACTGTTGGATTGTTGGGAGAGAAAGCTTCTGCAGAATCCCTATGGTCAACTGTAGCCATTTTACAATTAGCACAATTCCCTTGGTCACTACTTAATCGTCAGGATTCGATTCTAATAGCACTTTGGTTGTTAAGTACCATTAGCATATTAAGCGGTCTACTTTATTATATGAGCCATATAACCAAACATATTTTTGGTAAAAGATCACAGAATTGTATACTTCCAATCATTATTATATTAGTCTATCTAGCAGCCATAACCCCTATGGACATCAATCTATGCTACAAATACTTTACTAATTATATGATTTATATTGGCTTACCGCAAAGTATCATACTCCCATTAATACCAATTCTTGTTAGGAAGATGAAACCAGTAAGTCGTAGTGCAGGTAAGACTGCAATAATCACCTTGATTTTCCTGATTATGCCACTTTGGCTACAAAGCTGTGCAAATCAGGTAGAGATTGAAGAACGTGATTTTGTACAAGTATTTGGTGTGGATTACAATAATGGGCAGTTTATGGCATATTATGCATTACCAGATTTAGCTGCTGTCTCTGAGCAGCCATCAAGTGATCCTGAGAAATTATTACGAATTTTCCAGGGTAACAATCTATATGAAATTGAAGAACAATATAAGTTATGTTCAGAAAAAAAATTAGACTATCGACATCTAAAAGCAATCGTGTTAGGGGAAAACCTTGTTAAAAATAAAGAGAGATTTCAACAGTTTATAAACTACTGTGAAAAACACTATGAAGTATCTAAGAATACATTAATATTCCTTTCTAATTCTTCTTTATGGACAGTGATGGATTATAATAAGAAAATACCAGATGGTATAGGTAATTACCTTATCCGCTTACATGATAATAACCTTTCCATTCGTTCAAAGGGTAAGACTACCCTTGGTACTTTAGTAAATGATCGTAATAATTCAGATATGACCATTCATGTTCCAATAGTAACTCTGCAAATGAATGGTCTTGTAATTAATGGGGAAGGGATTGTAGAAAATTCTAAGTTGGTAGCTACACTTGATGAAGAGGATAGTAAATACGCCGGTATATTACAAGGATATATTGGCAATTGTCGATTATTCCTTCAAAATTCAACAAATGATGCGAGTGATCACTCTCTTGTGGTTCAGTTAGGTGAACTTCGCAATAACAAAAACTTAAGTCTACTAAATGGTATTCCATACCTTAAAATCAAAATAGAAGGGCAAGGTATCCTTGAACAGGGTGTAGAAGAAACCTTACAATATACTACTACAGAAAGAGTAAAAGCTTATCATGCACTTGAGAAGCAGATTAATATGCAGATTAAGAAACATATGGAAGATCAGATTAGGCAGATACTAGGAGAAAAGAATATAGATTATCTAAATACATTAAGAATGAGTCGATATCTTAATCGGAATATTTATAATTTCTATAAGACTAGACAATCCAATTTTATTGAAGATTTGAAGGTAGAAGTAAGTTTTGAACTAACATTAAATCCATAATCGTATTGAAATACTATTAATCAATTACGAATAAAATAAGTTTTATTTAATAGAATAAAAGGAAGATATCTTTAGGTGAAGTTTATGAATGATTTTACCAGGAAAAGAATCATTATTTTATTAACTATCATTGCTCTAGGGATGTTTGGATATTATCAATATAGTGTTATGGAACCATTTTCAGGGGCAAAACAAAAAATACTGATCCTAGCAAAGCAAGCTGAACAGGAGAAAAACAATGACATCCATTACTCTGGCCTTGACTCTGAGAAGTATCAAAGTCAATCAAATCAGGATCAGTTAGGTCTTAATGCTAAGGCTGCACTGTTACTGGATGCAACTAGTAACAGAATTCTATATGAAAAAAATGGATTTCAAGAAATGCCAATGGCTAGTACAACTAAGATTATGACCTGTATTGTGGCATTAGAAAACTGTTCCCTAGATGATGTAGTAACCTTTTCTTCCTATGCAGCATCAATGCCAGACGTACAGTTAAATGCACATGCCGGTGAAAAGTTTATAATACGAGATCTTCTTTATTCTCTTATGCTAGAATCTCATAATGACACTGCAGTAGCTATCGCTGAGTATATTGGGGGAAGCGTGGAAGGTTTTGCTACTATGATGAATGCCAAAGCGAAGGAATTAGGGTTAGAACACACCCACTTTGTGACTCCAAATGGTTTAGATGCCGAGGACCATTTTACAACTGCTTATGACCTTGCTATCATAGCAAGCTATGCCATACGAAACGAAGAATTTGTTAATATTATAAATACACCTTCCCACATCTTTAAGACTGTGGATCAGAAAAAGGAATATGCTGTGACAAATAAAGATAAGTTTCTATATCTGATGGATGGAGCCTTTGGTATCAAAACTGGCTTTACTAACAATGCTGGGTACTGCTTTACAGGTGCACTTAGAAACCATAGCAGAACATTCATAAGCGTTGTATTAGGTTCAGGTTGGCCTCCTCATAAAAGCTATAAATGGAAAGACACTATACAGTTAATGAAGTATGGCATCAAGAACTTTACCTATCAAAATCTATCTGACTTTACAAAGGAGCTTCCAAAGCTTCCAGTGTTAAATGGACAGAATAGTGAGATAGAACTCAAAATTAAACCAATTAATTTCCCTATTCTTATGAAAGCTACGGATAAAATATATGTAGAGTATAGTCTTCCACATTATGCAAAAGCTCCAGTAGTGCAGAATGAGGAGGTGGGGTCTGTAAGATTCTATATCAATAATGTTTTCTTTAAGGAATATCCTATCTATAGCAAGAATCATGTACCAAAAATTGATTATGGTTTTTGCTTGGATGAGATTCTATCAAGATTTTTACACTTTAGGTAGACTATTTGCTGTTAAGTATTTATATAGATTATGTAGATATTCTTTTATAAGCAAAAGAACTTTGTCAGTTTTATGACAGAGTTCTTTTTATATTGTATTCTTTGAGAAAGAGTAATAATTCACAAATAAGTAATTGAATATTATACAAAATGCTATACATATTAGGTATAACACTATATTTCTTACTATAATATATGTAATTTCATACCAAATGAGAAAGTTAGAAACATAAATCATGAATAAATGTAAAGTCGATTTTTAGAATTATAGTCATATGTCTGACAAATAATTATTGATATACTCGTTAAGATGTTATAAAATACAATTGGCAGAAACTTGGATTTACAATAAATAAAAGATATGGAGGGCAAAAAATGAGTAGTACAGTACAGAGTTCAGCAAAAGATCGAATTCTATCTTTGCTAGATCAAAACAGTTTTGTTGAAATAGGTGCTTTGGTTACAAAAAGAAGCACTGACTTCAACTTAAACGAAAAAGAAGCACCTGCTGACGGCGTAATTACTGGATATGGTTTAATTAATAATAAATCTGTTTATGTATATAGTCAGGACGCATCTGCTTTGAATGGTACCATAGGTGAAATGCATGCCAAGAAAATTGTAAATATTTACGAATTAGCGCTTAAAGTTGGTGTTCCAGTTATTGGATTAATCGATTGTGCCGGATTCAGGCTTCAAGAAGCGACAGATGCTCTTGCTAGCTTCGGTTCGGTATATCTGAAACAAACATTAGCCTCTGGGGTAATTCCTCAGATTACTGCTATTTTCGGTTCCTGTGGTGGTGGAGTTGCAATCTCCTCATCCCTTTCTGATTTTACATTCATGGAAGAAACCTCTGCAAAGTTATTTGTTAATTCTCCTAATTCAATCGCTAATAACTACATAGAAAAATGTAATACGAGTAGTGCTACCTACCAATCTGAAAATGGTATCGTAGATGGCATTGGTACTGGAGAAGAGATCTTTGGTAAGATTAGAGACTTAGTTACCTTTTTACCTAGTAACAACGAAGAAGACCCTATTAATGAATGTCAGGATGACATAAACCGTGTATCTGAAGACCTTCAGAATGAACTTGAAGATCCATCATTAGTATTAACTGAAATCGCAGACAATCATAAATTTATAGAACTGAAAAAAGACTATGCAAAAGATATGGTAGTTGGTTTCTTATCTTTAGATGGTGCCACAGTAGGTGCTGTAGCAAACCGTAGAGCCTTATATAGAGAAGGTAAGAAAGAAGAGACTTTTGAGACAGTTCTTACTACCAATGGTTGTAAAAAGGCCGCGGATTTTATTAATTTCTGCGATGCCTTCCAGATTCCTATTGTTTCCTTTACTAATACAACCGGGTATAAAGCTACCATGGAAGAAGAGAAGACAATTGCAAAAGCAACCGCAGGATTAACCTACGCCTTTGCCAATGCAACTGTACCTAAGATTAATATTATTGTTGGAAAAGCATATGGCTGTGCATATATTACAATGAACTCCAAACATATTGGGGCTGATTTGGTATTTGCTTATCCAGATGCTAAGATTGGTATGATGGATGGGAAAAATGCAGTTCAGATTATGTATGCAGAAGAAATAAAGTCTGCCAAAGACGCAGTAAGCTTTATTAATGAAAAAGCGAATGAATATGAAGCACTTCAAAGCAGCTGTCTATCTGCCGCTAAGCGTGGATATGTAGACAGTATTATTGATCCAAAAACAACTAGAAAACAGCTGATTTATGGATTTGATATGTTATATACCAAAAGAGAGTACCGTCCAAGCAAAAAGCATGGCACAGTATAATGAGGTGAGACATATATGAAAAAAATATACTTAGTATTATGTTTAGTGCTGATAATGTTAGGTGCAACTGCATGTGGAAAGGCTGATGATACAAAGCCTGCTGACTTTGATGAAGCCACCCTTAGTAGTAGTGCACAATCACTTGCTGAAACCCTTGCAACGGAAGAAAGTCTTTCTCAAATAGCGAATGAAGATGTTTATGCAGATTTTTCTTCTAACTATGGAGAGGATATTGCTATTTCTTACAAAACTTTCTACGATACCACTAAAGATTTAAGTGGATATAAAAACACTACTGTTACCGATACTATCATTTCCGGCGACACTGCCAGTGTGGAGCTGAATTTGGTATATTCCGATGAAACAGTAGTAATGATTTGTAACTTCGATAAAAAGGGCCAACTTACAAACTTTTCTTCAGAAATTTATCGTACCTTAGGACAAAAGATGTTAAAAGCATTATTAAATACGGTAATGGGTATGGGAACCGTATTTGTTGTACTGATTTTCATTTCCTTCATCATTAACTTATTAAAATATGTTCCTAAGTTATTACTAAGAGAAAAGAAAGCTGATCCTATAACTCTTACAGATACAAAAGATTTCCCAGAGGAAGAAGAATTGATTCATGATAGTGAATTAGTAGCAGTTATTACAGCGGCTATTATGGCAAGTTACGGAGATAGGACTCCAGAGGATGGTCTGGTAGTTCGATCGATTCGTAAAACAAACAAAAAATGGAAGAATGCATAATTCTCAATGAATAAAGGAGGACATTTTATATGAAAAATTACACAATTACCGTAAATGGAAATGTATATAACGTAACTGTAGAAGAGGGTTCTACAGGAGAGGTTTCTACTCCAGTAACACCAATCGCAGCCGCTCCAAATGCTCCTATCAATAAAGTCGCAACAGAAGGTGTCGGCAAAGTGAAAGTAACTTCTCCCATGCCTGGTAAGATTCTTGGCGTAAAAGCTGGGGTAGGACAGACGGTAAAGAAGGGCGAAGTAATCTTTATCTTAGAAGCAATGAAAATGGAAAATGAAGTGGTTGCACCAGAAGATGGAACAATTGCAAGCATAAGTGTAGCAACAGGAGATTCTGTAGAAGCAGGAGATGTGTTGGCTACATTAAACTAGTAACGCAGGGAGGATGAACTAGATGGATTACGTATTATCTACGCTAGGGAATTTGATTGGACAAACTGTGTTCTTAAATCTCACTTGGGGTAACCTGCTGATGATTTTTGTTGCACTTTTCTTCATGTTCCTAGCTATCAAAAAAGAATATGAACCACTCCTTTTGGTCCCAATTTCATTTGGTATGTTATTAGTAAACATGTATCCAGATATTATGAGCGAAAATGGGTTGCTGCATTATTTCTATCTATTAGATGAATGGAGTATCCTACCATCTCTGATCTTTATGGGTGTTGGTGCCATGACAGACTTCGGTCCACTGATTGCCAATCCTAAGAGTTTCTTATTAGGTGCTGCAGCTCAGTTTGGTATCTTTGCAGCTTATCTAATTGCCATTTTATTTGGCTTCGGTGATAAAGCTGCCGCAGCCATTTCTATCATTGGTGGTGCAGATGGACCAACCTCCATCTTCCTTGCAGGTAAGCTTGGACAGACAGAATATATGGGACCTATTGCCGTGGCTGCCTATTCCTACATGTCTTTAGTACCAATTATTCAGCCACCAATTATGAAGCTATTAACAACGAAGAAAGAGCGTGAAGTTAGGATGGAACAATTAAGACCAGTTTCAAAGTTAGAAAGAATTCTGTTCCCAATCGTTGTTACTGTTGTAGTAGTAGCAATTCTTCCTTCCACAGCTCCATTAGTTGGTATGTTAATGCTTGGTAACCTGTTCAGAGAATCCGGTGTTGTAAAACAGTTAACAGAAACTGCAAGCAATGCTTTAATGTATATCGTTGTTATCCTACTAGGTACCTCTGTTGGTGCAACTACCAGCGCAGAAGCATTCTTAAAGATTACAACCCTTCAGATTGTAGCCTTAGGTCTCATTGCTTTCGCATTTGGGACTGCAGCCGGAGTACTATTTGGTAAATTATTGTGTAAAGTTACCCATGGTAAGGTTAACCCATTAATCGGTTCCGCCGGTGTATCCGCCGTACCTATGGCGGCCCGTGTATCCCAGAAGGTAGGTTCAGAAGCAGATCCAACCAACTTCCTTCTGATGCATGCCATGGGACCAAACGTCGCCGGTGTAATCGGTACAGCCGTAGCTGCCGGTGTATTCATGGCTATCTTTGGGGTATAGAACTTATTAGGATAGATGATCTAACCTAGATTTATGTCTTAAGCAGGATTCTACATAGGTAGAATATTAAAAAATATTAATTATCAGGAGGTTAAGTAATGGCAGAGCTAGAAAAAAAACCTGTTAAAATAACAGAGACTATATTACGTGATGCTCATCAGTCTTTGATTGCAACCCGTATGACCACTGATCAGATGCTCCCTATTATCGATAAGATGGATAAAGTAGGCTATCATTCGGTAGAGTGTTGGGGTGGAGCAACTTTTGATTCATGTCTTCGTTTCTTAAAGGAAGATCCTTGGGAAAGACTGAGAAGATTAAGAGCTAGGTTTAAAAACACTAAATTACAGATGTTGTTTCGTGGACAGAACATCTTAGGCTATAATCACTATTCAGATGATGTAGTAGAATATTTTGTTCAGAAGTCCATTGCAAATGGTATTGATATCATTCGTATCTTTGACTGTTTAAATGATATTCGTAACCTTCATACAGCTGTAAAGGCTGCTAACAAGGAAAACGGACATGCACAGATTGCACTAAGCTATACCCTTGGAGATGCTTATACTCTAGACTACTGGAAGACCATTGCGAAAGAAATCGAAGAGATGGGTGCAAAATCCTTATGTATTAAGGATATGGCAGGCTTACTTACTCCATATAAGGCAACAGAGCTTGTAACCGCTTTAAAAGAATCTGTAAGCATTCCAATTGACCTTCATACTCATTATACTTCCGGTGTTGCTTCCATGACCTACTTAAAGGCAGTAGAAGCAGGCTGTGATATTATTGATACTGCAATGAGCCCATTTGCGCTTGGTACCAGCCAACCAGCAACTGAGGTTATGGTTGAGACTTTCAGAGGAACTCCATATGATACTGGCTACGATCAAAATCTCTTAGCTGAAATTGCAGAACACTTCCGTCCATTAAGAGAAGAAGCTCTTACGAGTGGCTTAATGAACACTAAGGTTCTTGGGGTTAACATTAAAACTCTTATGTATCAAGTTCCTGGCGGTATGCTTTCCAACCTGGTGTCCCAGTTAAAGGATATGAAGCAGGAAGACAAATTCCAAGAAGTTCTTGAGGAAGTTCCTAGAGTTCGTAAGGACTTTGGAGAACCACCTCTAGTTACACCATCTTCCCAGATTGTTGGTACACAGGCTGTGCTAAACGTAGTAAGTGGAGAAAGATATAAAATGGTGACCAAGGAATCCAAGAAATTATTGTCCGGTGAATTTGGCCAAACTGTAAAACCATTTAATCCTGAAGTACAGAAGAAATGTATCGGCGATGCTACCCCAATTACCTGCCGCCCAGCAGATTTAATTGAGCCACAGCTTCCAAAACTAGAAGCAGAAATGAAACATTGGAAACAGCAGGATGAAGATGTACTTTCTTATGCTCTGTTCCCTCAGGTTGCAACAGATTTCTTCAAATATAGACAAGCGCAGCAGACTAAGGTAGATCCGTCTGTTGCTGATGCAAAAAATAAAGCTTATCCCGTGTAAGAGGGTAAAAATATAGTAAAAAACAGAAGCGTTGTAAGAATCCATAGCAACACTTCTGTTTTGTTTTATATTGAAAATATTATTTATTGTTAATTTCAGATTTTATACTAACTGTAATCACGTAAATGATTTCAATTACTATGAATACTCCTATTATATAGTCTATCCATAACCAAGAAGATATGGTCCGAATGGTAAATAATAAACATACAATTCCTAAGAGGCCAAATACTACTGTAACTTCATGGTAAGCAGCCGACTTATCCAAATTTTCTCGTTCTTTTTTTGAAGCTAAAAGATAGGAATTGGATAATATTGGCCCTTTTTCTTTTGAAGTAAAAAAAGAATAAGTTAATAATAAAAGTGAAATCAAACCAAGTATAATAGAGGATACAAGGTCTACTAGCTCCAAAACAATCCCTCCTAGTAGTTAGTATTTAATCTAAATTTCATTGACTTAATATGTAATATTATTAATTGCAATTACCTTAACATACGTTCTATAAATCCCCATATAATGGTTAGCCAAAAAATAATATGTATAGGAATAGTGATATCTCCTTTTTTCAATTTAAGTAATGTAAGTGATTGTCCTATTATTACAAAAACATATGATATGGATATAATTATGTTGCTAAAAGAGGCATCAAAAGGATTATCTGTAATCAAAACTATGAATATTGGAATCAAGATAATTATCAAAGCAAGCTGATAAAATTTTCTATTTAAATTTCCCGTTTTTATATATAGTTTAATATCCTGTTTATTGATTGTCATTTTACCTCACTCCATTTTATAGATAAACTCAACTATATTATACCATGTATTACCATTATGTATAGAATATTTTCCTTTCTATGTAATTTAGTTACTCGGTTATTTCTTCATTGATATAGATATAGCTAAATAGGGTGAGTCTCTCACCTTTTCATACATGTTCTTATGTATAGTCCTTTTTATTGTGCATGCCAGCTTTAGATGTATTCTTTAACAAATTTTTTCAAACAAATCAAACAATTTTTTGTTGACATTCCTATTAACCTATACTATACTATGTCCTGTAAAGAAAAAACCTTTACAGGTGGTGAATCTTATGACAAAGACATATGCGATTGATAATTCCAAGGATGATTCCGGAAAAGCAACCAAGCTAGACCAGCTTTATGAATTATCTTTACTCTATGATTTTTATGGTGCCTTATTAAAGGATCACCAACGAGAGATATTTGAGGATTATGTTCTCAATGATTTATCTCTCAGTGAGATTGCATCACAAAAGGACATTAGCAGACAGGGTGTTTATGATATTATTAAACGATGTAGCAAACTGCTCAGCGAATATGAGAGTAAACTTTGTCTTATCAAGAAGTTTAATAATACCAAGGAACGCGTTAATGATATTCATAGAATTGCAAAAGATATTATTAATCATGGAGATCTCGCTCAGATTCATGAGATTGAGACGTTATCATACCAGATATTAGATGAATTTTAAACGGGAGGTATGTTAATTTGGCATTTGATAGCTTAACCGATAAACTACAGAATGTATTTAAGAATTTACGCGGTAAAGGTAAATTGTCAGAAGCAGACGTAAAGGCAGCCTTAAAAGAAGTTAAGATGGCTTTATTAGAAGCAGATGTTAATTTTAAGGTCGTTAAGAACTTCATAAAAGCAGTTCAAGAACGTGCCATTGGACAGGAAGTAATGACTAGTCTTACTCCAGGCCAGATGGTGATTAAAATTGTAAATGAGGAAATGGTTAAGCTTATGGGCTCTGAGACAACAGAGATTGCCCTAAAGCCTACTCAGGAGATTACCGTAATATTGATGTGCGGTCTTCAAGGTGCCGGTAAGACAACCACCACCGCTAAGATAGCAGGAAAACTAAAGCAGAAAGGTAGAAAACCTCTTTTAGTTGCCTGTGACATCTATCGTCCGGCTGCTATTGACCAGTTACAGATTAACGGAGAGAAACAGGGTGTTCCAGTATTTTCTATGGGAACTAATCATAAGCCTGTTAATATTGCAAAAGCTGCTCTTGAACATGCTCATAAGAATGGCAACAATGTGGTGATTTTAGATACCGCAGGACGTCTTCATATAGATGAAGATATGATGAATGAGCTGATTGAAATCAAAGAAAATATAGAGGTTAACCAATCTATATTGGTAGTAGACGCCATGACTGGACAGGATGCAGTCAATGTAGCCGAAAGTTTCAACGATAAGATTGCTATTGATGGTGTAATTTTAACTAAGTTAGATGGCGATACCAGAGGTGGTGCAGCACTTTCAATCAAAGCTGTAACAGGTAAACCAATTCTCTATGTCGGTATGGGTGAAAAGCTTTCTGACTTAGAACAGTTTTACCCGGATCGTATGGCCTCTAGAATCCTTGGTATGGGCGACATCTTAACCTTAATAGACAAAGCTCAGGCTGAGATTGATGAAGACAAAGCCAAAGAGATGGAGAAAAAACTTCGCAAGGCAGAGTTTGATTTCAATGACTATTTGGAGCAGATGCAACAGATCAAGAATATGGGTGGTATCAATGATATTCTTAGTATGTTACCTGGAATGGGAAATCAGCTGAAGAATGTAGAGATTGATGAGAATGCTTTATCCGGTGTGGAAGCTATGATTTATTCCATGACTAAGGAGGAGAGAGCCAATCCTGCAATAATCAATCCATCTAGAAAGAAACGAATTGCCAAAGGTGCTGGAGTGGATATCAGCGATGTAAATAAACTGATGAAACAGTTTGAACAGGGCAAGAAGATGATGAAGCAGATGTCTGGAATGATGTCTGGCAAAGCCGCGAAACGTGGGCGTTTTAAGCTTCCATTTGGCTTATAATTCAGTTAGTAATTTGTTTTTATAACAAATTCATATATATATATTTATTTCATTAAGTTGTATTATCACAAACGACCTAAGGAGGTGAAATCATGGCAGTTAAAATTAGATTAAAAAGAATGGGACAAAAGAAAGCTCCTTTCTATAGAATTATCGTAGCTGACTCCAGATCCCCAAGAGATGGTAAATTCATTGATCAGCTTGGAACTTATGATCCAACTGTTGAGCCAAGTGCTTTTAATATTAATGAAGAAGCAGCTAAGAAATGGTTAGCAAATGGTGCACAACCAACTGATACAGTAAACAAATTATTTAAAAATGCTGGTATCCTTTAATTTGGAACATGTAACTAGTTTCGATTTTATTGCAGTTTCAATTTTGTTTACTCCCTATCGTTGCTTATATCATATAAGTCGAGGTGAGAGGTAATGAAAGAATTAGTTGAAGTAATTGCTATGTCACTAGTTGATCATCCTGAAGAAGTTGTAGTTACTGAAAACGAAACTGATAATTCAATCACAATTGAATTAAAAGTATCTTCAGACGATATGGGTAAAGTAATCGGCAAACAAGGCCGTATTGCCAAAGCCATTCGTACAGTTGTTAAAGCAGCTGCTGCTAAAGATGATAAGAAAGTTATTGTTGAAATCCAACAATAAAAATGAGGACTGTAGTGCATTTAGTACTGCAGTCCTTTTACAAGGTTAAGGAGAGAGTATGGAACCATTACTACGTGTAGGTATTATAGCCAATACCCATGGAATCCATGGTGAAGTGAAAGTATATCCAACAACTGACGATATCAGTCGCTTTGAGAGCTTAAAACAAATTATACTAGATACTGGAAAAGAGAAAAAAGATCTTAACATTACCAGTGTGAAGTTCTTTAAGCAAATGGTTATCCTAAAGTTTAAGGAATTTAATAATATAAATGAGATTGAACGTTATAAGGGCTGTGATCTATTAGTTACCCGTGAAAACGCAGTTTCACTAGAAGAAAATGAGTTTTTTATCGCTGATTTAATTGGTTGCAAGGTGATTACTGATGAAGATAAGGAATTAGGACTGCTGTCTGATGTTATTTCCACAGGTGCCAATGATGTCTTTGTTGTAGCAACAAAGGAAGGAGAAGAAATGCTACTTCCTTATATTGAGGATTGTATAAAATCTGTGGATATTGAAAATAAAACGATAATAGCACACATCCTTCCTGGGCTATTGGATTAGTATTAAGAGGAGTTAATATGAATTATTATGTGCTTACCCTGTTTCCGGAAATGATCGAACAGGGCTTTAATACTAGCATTACAAAAAGGGCTTTAGAGAGAGAACTTCTCACTCTGACTACGATTAATATCCGTGATTTTTCTGAAAATAAGCATATGAAGGTGGACGATTATCCTTATGGTGGAGGTGCTGGCATGGTTATGCAGCCAGGTCCCGTATATAGTTCCTATGAAGCAGCTAAAAAGCTGATACTCGAAGATAAGAAGGAACCAGTAAATCCTAGAGTTATTTATCTGACACCACAGGGAAAGATCTTTAACCAAACCATGGCAGAAGAGCTTGCTAAAGAAGAATATCTAATCTTTTTATGTGGTCATTATGAAGGTATTGATGAACGTGTGTTGGAAGAAATCGTGACAGATGAAATCTCCATTGGAGACTATGTACTAACCGGTGGTGAATTACCTTCTCTGGTAATGATGGATACGATTTCCAGACTAGTTCCAGGTGTATTAAATAATGATGTTTCTGCCGAAACAGAAACATTTTCCGATAACCTTTTAGAGTATCCTCAATATACCAGACCGGATGAATTCCATGGAAAGAAGGTTCCAGAGGTCCTTTTGTCTGGCCATCACAGTAATATTGAGAAGTGGAGAAGAGCTCAATCCATAGACCGCACTATAAATAAACGGCCGGATTTGTTAGAAAAGGCTAATTTAACGGACGAAGAAAAAAGTTATTGCAAAAGTAGACATTCTATGCTAAAGTAAGAATGTTGTGAGAGTAAAAGGTGTTCCTCTGTTACTTATACCGTATTAAGAACATCCAAATATGAAGGAGGTCACACAAATGAACGAAATTATTAAGAATATTGAAGCTGCTCAGTTAAAGAATGAAGTAGCAAGCTTTAATGTAGGCGATACTGTTAAAGTATATGCAAAAGTAAAAGAAGGAAACCGTGAAAGAACTCAGATTTTTGAAGGCGTTGTTTTAAAGAGACAAAACGGTGGCGCTAGAGAAACTTTTACTGTGAGAAAGAATTCTAACGGAATTGGTGTTGAAAAGACTTGGCCATTACATTCCCCAATCGTAGAAAAGATTGAAGTTGTTAGATATGGTAAAGTAAGAAGAGCAAAACTTAACTACTTACGTCAAAGATCTGGTAAAGCAGCTAAGGTTAAGGAATTAGTTAAATAATTCTGAGTTAGAAGTCTTATTTATTATATAAGAATTCTCAAGGGACAAATTCTCATTTGTCCCTTTTTTTAAATGTTTCTCTTAGCAAACGAGTTACTCTATGCTATAATTAAAAAAACAAGATTAGTGAAGGAGTTTATTTATGGACTTCGATTTTGATAGAGAGAGCCGATGGCCTGGAATTAAAAAGATATTACTAAAAATAATAATATGGGCTGGGGAGATAGCAGCCACAATACTACTTGCTTATTTATTTGTTCATTTTTGTATTCAGCGAGTTGGTATTGTAGGCGATTCTATGAATCCTACCTTAAAAGCTGGGGATTCTATAATTGTAAACAAGCTAATTTATAGAATAACATCTCCGAAAAGAAATGATGTAATTGTATTTAAACAGAAAGGACAAGAGCATAACTATTATAATGTCAGGCGTATTGTAGGTTTGCCTGGAGAAACCATTCAAATCAAAGATGGTCATATCTTTATTGATGACAAGGAACTTGAAGAGACCATCAACGTTGAGGATATTGTAAATCCTGGCCTGGCTAAGAATCCTTATAAATTGGAGGATAATGAATATTTTGTTCTCGGAGATAATAGAAATGACAGCGTAGACAGCCGATTTGCTAGTATCGGTACCATAATAAAAGATGAGATTGTCGGTAAGGCTTCTTTAAGAATAAATTCTTTTAGCTTTATTAGCTCACTAAATCTGGTCTCAGATGCCACAGCATCCCCAGGAACAGGCAGCTCACCAACACCTTCAAATGAACCAAATAATAAATAGATAATAGTGAGGTAATAGTATGCATTTTCAGTGGTATCCTGGCCATATGACCAAAGCCAAACGTCAGATGCAGGAAGATATCAAGCTTATAGATGTTGTAATTGAACTTGTGGATGCAAGAATTCCACTTAGTAGTAAGAATCCGGACATTGACCAGTTAGCACAGAATAAATCTAGAGTAGTTCTACTGAACAAATCTGATTTAGCAGATGAAACACAGACAAAAGCATGGCAGCAATGGTTTGAATCAAAAGGTTTCTTTGTTGTTAGGGTTAATTCTAGAAACGGAAATGGGGTAAAATCAGTACAAGATACTGTAATGCAGGCCTGTAGGGAGAAGATAGAACGCGATCGTAAAAAAGGAATCCTAAACCGACCGGTTAGAGCAATGATTGTAGGGATTCCTAATGTTGGAAAATCCACTTTTATCAATAGTTTTGCTGGAAAAGCTTGTACCAAAACAGGAAATAAGCCTGGTGTGACCAAAGGCAAGCAATGGATTCGATTAAATAAAAATGTGGAACTACTGGATACTCCGGGTATTCTATGGCCCAAGTTTGAAGATCAGAAGGTTGGTCTAAGATTAGCATTTATCGGTTCCATTAAGGATGATTTGATTCCATCCACCGACCTGGCATATGAATTCATCAAGTTTATTAACATTTCCTATCCAGGATTATTAGAAACTCGATATGCAATAGAAGCTTCATCTGATACTCTTTCCACACTTCAGGCAATTGCTGAGAAACGTGGCTGTCGTTTAAAGGGTAACGAATTAGATTTAGATAAGGCTTCTAACATTATAATTGATGAATTTAGGAGTGGTAAGTTAGGAAGAATTACATTGGAAACTCCTCCAATCGAGAACTTTTAAGTCCAGGAGTAATAATCAGTGTTAAATTAAGAAATGTTTGAATTTATGAGGTGTTAATATGAAGAACAGAGAAGTAGTAGAAGACAGCTTAAACTTTTGCAAAGAAATTAAATATTATGAATCAGATAATAAACATTTTCTGTTCGATTCTAATAATTATCCAAATTTAAAAGATTATATCAAATGGGTGGGCGATACTGATAAATCCATTGCCAAAGACTATGAAAACTTTGAGGATATATTGGACACTAATTCTCTTACCCTTTTGCGTACTCCTGCTTTAACATTGGAAAAGCCAGGTTCCATCACTAAAGGTCACCAATCCGCAACAAAGACTTTTTTTTCTTTTCTAATGGAATTACTTATATGTGTGGTTATATCTGTTGGTATTGTCTTTTTAATGTCTACTTTTGTTATTACTCACACAAAGGTTATTGGGCATTCCATGGAATCGACGCTTCATGATGGAGAATATCTTTTTATAAACCGAATCTCCTACCAATTTTCTGATCCAAAGCAATTCGATA
Organism: Bacillota bacterium; assembly: GCA_023413555.1. Lineage (GTDB taxonomy): Bacteria > Bacillota > Clostridia > Lachnospirales > Lachnospiraceae > KM106-2. Next base: position 33,823 of record JAEZPG010000080.1, read on the forward strand.
TTATTGTATTTCAGCACACAGATGCCGATAAATACATAAAAAGAGTAATTGCTTGTCCAAATCAAACTGTTCAGATTGTAGATGGGACAATTTTGGTCGATGGGAATGTGATAAATGAAAATTATGGTAATGCTACCATAAATGATCCTGGTTTAGCCAGGGATCCAATTACCTTAGGAGATGATGAGTACTTTGTGTTAGGGGATAACCGAAATAACAGCTCAGATAGTCGCTTAAGCAGTGTGGGTCTAATTAAACGAGATAAAATACTAGGAAAGGTTCTGCTTAGATTCTATCCATTTAGCAAATTTGGAACTGTAGAATAAAGGATGTTACCATGAAAAGTTTATCGACAATAAAACTGGAGTTAATGGAAGCTTCCAAAGAGGAGCAAAAAGTTTTACTAGCTGATTTAAAAAATGACACAAGAACTGGAGTTAAGAAACTTGTTGAAAAATACGAAAAGGAAGAACAAAAGCTTCTTAAAGAACTGCAACGTATTGAAGAAATGAAATACTATGAAAAGCAGTATTTCAATGCTAACTATATCTGTGGTATTGATGAAGTCGGAAGAGGACCTTTAGCAGGCCCTGTAGTAGCTGGAGCCGTAATTTTAGATAAAAACAAAGACATTTTATACCTTAATGACTCTAAAAAGCTATCTGAGACGAAACGTGAAGAGTTAGTAGTGATTATTAAGGAGCAGGCGATCGATTATCAGATTGGGATAATTCCACCTTCTGTCATTGATGAGATAAACATTCTAAACGCTACTTACAAAGCTATGCAAGCTGCTGTAATGGGACTAAAGTATACACCAGATGTTCTGTTAAATGATGCAGTAATTATCCCAGAGCTCACAATGCAGCAAGTAAAGATTATTAAAGGGGATGCAAAAAGTGTCAGTATAGCTGCTGCAAGCATTGTGGCAAAAGTAGAACGAGACCATATGATGATGGAATATGACAAGCTATATCCTGAGTATGGTTTTGCTAAAAACAAGGGCTATGGCAGTGCAGAACATATAGCAGCCCTTAAGAAATATGGTCCTTGCCCTATCCACCGAACTACATTTATAAAGAACTTATTGTAAGCACTTTAAGTAAAGGGGGATTACAATGAACCTTAAACAAAATCTAAGTAAAAAATTTAAACAAAAAACTGCAGTTGCCCTTCAATATGATGCAGGCGATGAAGCTCCAAAGATTATAGCCTCTGGAAAAGGACACATAGCAGAACGTATCCTAGAGGTTGCTAACGAAGAGAATATTCCAATTCATAAGGATGCCCCTTTAACAGCTACCTTAAGTAAATTGGAGATTGGAGACTACATTCCGAAAGAACTTTATGAGGTTGTAGCTGAGATTTTAGTTTATGTCGATAATATGGATCATTTAAAACATAAAATAGCTTCCAGCAAGAAACTAACTTAACGTATTGGATGAATCCTTATGGTAAAATACCCTTAGAAACTATAACATAGTGAGAACAAGGAGAATTTATGTATAATAAGCGAGCCATAGGATCAGACAAGGAAACCCATGCGATAAACTACCTTACTGACCACAAGTATATCATTTTAGAGCGTAATTATTTTACCCGTCGTGGGGAAATTGATATCATAGCGCTTGATCAAAATTATCTCGTCTTTATTGAGGTAAAATTTAGAAGCTCTACAAAAAAAGGACTTCCCGAAGACGCTATAAGCCTCAGAAAACAACACTCTATTATTAATGCTGCAAAATACTACTTGTATAGACATGGAATATCATTTGATACTCCATGTCGTTTTGATGTTATCGTTATCCTGGACGAAACCATTACTCTGTATAAAAATGCCTTTGACATAACAGGGAACTATTGATACAACTATAGTACAGAATATAGACAGAAATCAGGAGGCATTCATTTATGACAGAATATAACCCAGAAAAATTATTTGACTTAAGTAAGGATCATCTTACTTATAAGGACCATGATTTTGTTCATAATATATCATATAATAATGACAATCAAGCGATTCAACTTAACATGGAGTCATCAATTCCTTATTTGTATTTTCCCGAATTGAAACGCTTTTCATTTATAAAACATGGTTTTTCTACACGCCTAGGAGGTGTAAGTAAAGGTGATTTTACCTCTTTAAACTTAAGTTTTTCCAGAGGTGATGAGGTGGAACACGTTAAGACTAATTATAAGCGTCTTGTACGTGCTATGGATTTGGATGATACCTCTCTTGTTTTTTCAGATCAGATTCATGATTCTAAAATTCATCTGGTTACCCAAGGGGATCCCTCAATTACGGATTGTTATGAAAAGCACCTTACTGGGATTGATGGCTTGATTACCAATGTTGTAGGAGTAACTTTAGTTACCTCTTATGCTGACTGTGTTCCTCTCTATTTTGTGGATCCTGTCCATAAAGCGATTGGACTTAGCCATTCCGGTTGGAAGGGTACTGTAAAAAAAATAGGGAAAAAAACCGTGGAAGCCATGCAAATGTCCTTTGGAACAAATCCAGAGGATTTAGTCTGTGCTATCGGCCCTTCTATCTGTTTTGATTGCTACGAAATCAGCGAAGATGTAGCAAATGAATTTCGGAAAGTCTTTTCTAACAAAATAATTGAAAAGATTTTGTATCGTAAAAGCAATCAAAAATATCACCTAGACTTATGGAGGACTAATAAGGAGATTCTATTAGAGGCTGGTGTAAAAGCGGAACATATCGTGAATAGTAACCTTTGCACCTGTTGTAACCCAAAATTGTTATTTTCACATAGGGCAAGCAGTGGTAAAAGAGGAAATTTAGCTGCGTTTCTCTCTCTATCTGTCAAGTTAGAAGAGTAACATGGAGGTAAAAATATGGAAGGACAAAGAAAGCCGTTAATAGGCCATATTATAGATCAAGTGGAACCTGGTAGTATTGCAGAAGAATTGGAGATTGAACCGGGAGATATACTACTTAAGATAAACAATCAGGTCATTAAGGATGTATTCGACTATCATTATCTTATTAATGAAGAATACCTAACAGTATTAATCCAAAAACCAAATAATGAGGAATGGGAACTAGAGATTGAGAAAGATTATGAACAGGACCTAGGCATTGTATTTACTGAGAGTCTCATGGATAACTATCGCTCCTGTAAAAATAAATGTATCTTTTGCTTTATCGATCAGAATCCAAAAGGAATGCGGGAAACCATTTATTTTAAGGATGATGATGCAAGACTTTCTTTTCTTCAAGGTAATTACATCACCTTAACAAACATGAAGACAGAAGACATCCAGCGGATTATACGGTATAAACTTGAACCGGTGAATATTTCTGTGCATACTACTAACCCTGAACTTCGTAAAAAGATGTTAAATAACCGCTTTGCTGGGGATGCTCTTGATAAAATCAAGATGCTTTATGACAACGGGATCACCATGAACAGCCAAATTGTACTATGCAAGAACTGGAATGACAAAGAAGAACTAGATCGTTCTATAAGGGAACTTTCTGAGATGCTTCCTTTCATGCAGAGTCTTTCCGTTGTTCCTCTTGGTAAGACCAAGTACCGAGAAGGCTTAACAGAACTGGAGTCCTTCACAAAGAAGGATGCAGCTGAGGTTTTAGATCAAATTCATGGCTGGCAAGATAAATTTTTAGAAAAATATGGTACTAGATTTGTATTTGCCTCTGATGAATGGTATGTTAGAGCTGGGTATGACATACCAACTGCTGATTACTATGAAGGCTATGGACAGATAGAAAATGGTGTTGGTATCATGCGTTCCTTTAAGGATGAGGTTGAAGAGTATCTAGAAACTCTTAATAATAAACCTGAACCTCATAAAGTATCACTTGTCACTGGTGTCTTAGCCTACGGCCTGATGAAAGAACTGATTGGGGAGATTAATCAATGTTTCCCACAGGTTGAAACAAACCTATACTGTATTGAGAATAATTTCTATGGTCCTGAGATTACTGTTACCGGATTATTAACAGGACAAGATATTATTGACCAGTTAAAAGGAAAGCCCTTAGGAGATTATCTCATGCTTCCTAATGTATTACTACGTAGTGGAGAAGAAGTTTTGTTAGATGATATTACGGTAAATGATATCCAAAATGCTTTACAAACACCAATTCGTATTGTACAATCAGACGGAAAGTCTTTTGTTGATACCATAATAAGCAACAAAGAAGGAGAAAAGAATGAGTAGACCCATAGTAGCCATCGTTGGACGACCGAATGTAGGAAAGTCCACGTTATTTAATACGTTAGCCGGTGATAAAATTTCCATCGTGAAAGACACTCCCGGCGTTACAAGAGATCGTATCTATGCAGATGTGACCTGGTTAGAGCATCAGTTTACAATGATTGATACCGGTGGTATTGAACCAGAAAGCACAGATCTTATTCTGTCTCATATGAGACGACAGGCTGAGATTGCAATTGATACAGCAGATGTTATCATTTTTCTAGTAGATGTCAGACAAGGACTAGTGGATTCCGACTTTAGAGTGGTGGACATGCTTCGTAAATCTCATAAACCGGTTGTTCTTGTCGTTAACAAGGTAGATAATTTCGATAAATTTATGCCGGACGTATATGAATTCTACAATTTAGGCATTGGAGATCCTCATCCTGTCAGCGCGTCCTCTAAGCTAGGACTGGGAGATATGCTTGACGAAGTAGTCAAACATTTTAACGAGGAAGACACGGGTGAAGAAGAAGACGACAGACCTAGAGTAGCGATTGTTGGAAAACCAAACGTAGGAAAATCGTCTATTATCAATAAATTATTAGGGGAAGATCGCGTGATTGTATCAGACATTGCTGGAACCACAAGAGATGCGATTGACACCTCAATTGTATGGAATGACAAGGAATATGTCTTTATTGATACAGCTGGACTACGTAGAAAAAGTAAGATTAAAGAAGATTTGGAAAGATTTAGTATTATTCGTACGGTTACCGCTGTCGAACGTGCAGACGTCGTTATGGTAGTAATCGATGCAGAGGAAGGCGTTACCGAACAGGATGCCAAGATTGCAGGAATCGCCCATGAACGTGGCAAAGGTATCATTATCGTAGTCAACAAATGGGATGCAATTGAGAAAAATGACAAAACATTTTATAAATATACACAAGATATCAGAGATGTCTTATCTTTCTGTCCATACGCTGAGATTTTATTTATCTCTGCTAAAACTGGGCAGAGAATGGTTAAGATGTTTGACAGCATTGAG
>JAEZPG010000085.1 GCA_023413555.1 Bacillota bacterium
CCTGTACCCCCTGATCCTTACGGCATGAATCAATGGCCGATTCCAGTGTTTGCAATCTCAGGCTGCCTCTGCTTAATTGTAGGGGGTGCAGTATTACTTCTTACTCATAAGAAGGGGAATAAATGAAAATAAAAGGTTACCTTCTGATATGTTTAGGGACTATACTTATTGTGGTAGCAACAAGTCTGTTCTTATATAATTTAAACCTCGAGAAAAAGGCTAAAGGGATAGCAGATGAGACTGTTCCAGAACTGATTAAAGAAATTGAGAAAAATCAGGATAAGAATAGTAAAAATCTCCAACAGACGGAACATAGAGTTGAGACGAAACAAAAGGACCAAACTAGTCATAAGCCCAATGAAAAGTATCTTGGAATACTCACAATACCATCATTAGGGCTAGAACTTCCTATATTGGAGAATTATGTATACAGAGATTTGATGAAAGCTCCATGCATCTATTCAGGCTCGCCTTTGGAGAAAATGGTAATAGCGGCTCATAACTTTAAAGCTCATTTTGGCAATATATATAAACTTTCCATAGGGGAGCCTATTATTTTTACAGAGGTAGAGGGGACTGTTTTTCGGTATGAAACAGTGTTGCAAGAGGAAGTGGAGGAAGTGGATGTGGCAAAGAAGCTTATCTCAGATTGGGACTTGACTCTTATCACATGCAACTATTTGGGAAACAAAAGGGTATTGGTACGGTGCAAGAAGGTTGAAATTTAGGTTGTTCAGAATACAAGGCTTTCCAAAAGCTGTATTTGATGTATAATAAAAGAAGTGTATGTCAAGCATATGGCTTGAGGAGAGAAATCTACCTACTGATACATGAATCTAAACATGATAAGGGAAAGTAAACGGATGAAAAAGATATATAGTTTTAACGAGTTTGTAGAAGTTATTAAAAAGCTAAGAGCCCCAGATGGATGCCCTTGGGATCGCGAGCAGACACATGGATCATTACGTCCCTGCTTGATTGAAGAAGCATATGAAGTAGCTGAGGGAATAGACATCTATGAAAAGACTGGAGACTATGAGAATCTATGTGAGGAGCTTGGAGACTTACTTTTGCAGGTGATTATGCATAGTGTTATAGCTGAGGAAGAGCAACATTTTACCATTGATGATGTCATAACTGGCATCAGTGAGAAGATGATTCGCCGTCATCCTCATGTGTTCGGTGAAGTGAGTGCTGATACTTCCCAGGAGGTGCTAAAGAACTGGGAGGAGATTAAGAAAAAAGAGAAGTTGGAAGAGAAGGTTTCCGATGGGATGAATCGCGTAGCCAGAGCACTTCCATCTACTATTCGGGCAACAAAAGTCCAGAAAAAAGCCGCCAAAATTGGTTTCGATTTTCCAAACTATGAAGAGGCTGAAAAGAAAGTGGTTGAAGAGTTGCAAGAGCTCGCTAAAGCTAGAAAATACGGGACTTATGACGAACAGGATGAGGAATACGGAGATTTACTGTTTAGTGTAGTAAATTTATCAAGGTTTTTAAAACTAAATGCTGAAAATTCCTTGACAAATGCTACAGATAAGTTTATAAATAGATTTGTAAGAGTTGAGAACTTGGCACAGATAGAAGGCCGCAATCTTAACCTAATGTCCATAGAAGAGCTTGATGCTCTATGGGGACGGATAAAATAATCTTTTTAAAATAATACTATCTGTAGAGGAGGAGTTATTCCATGAACAAAACTGAATTAGTCGCAGCAATTGCGGAGAAAACTGAGTTATCTAAAAAAGACAGTGAGAAAGCATTAAAAGCTTTTGTAGACGTGGTTACTGAAGAGTTAACTAAAGGTGAAAAGATTCAATTAGTTGGTTTCGGTACTTTTGAAGTATCCGAAAGAGCTGCTAGAGAAGGTAGAAATCCTCAGACTGGCAAGACTATGACAATCGCTGCATCTAAAGCTCCTAAGTTTAAAGCTGGTAAAGCTTTAAAAGATGCCGTAAACGCATAATTGTATTAAATGATAAGCGTAAGAGGGTAACTCTCAGTAATGAAGAGTTATCCTTTTTTCATAGTGCGCCTAGTGTGGTCCGTTTCAAACGGGTGAAAGTCCCTAATGCCCCCTCTAGTAGTGGGCAGGATACAGCCAAGACCAAGGGTGTCCATCGTGAAGTGGAATATGAAGGAAGGGTATATTGCGACATGAGATTAGATAAGTTTTTAAAGGTCTCTCGGCTTATTAAGAGACGTACAGTAGCTAATGAGGCATGTGATGCCGGGAGAGTAATGATTAACGGTAAAGTAGCCAAGGCCTCTATGAATGTTAAAGTGAGCGATATTATTGAGATTCAGTTTGGTAACAAGGTCGTAAAAGTGGAAGTCTTAGATGTGACAGAGACTATCCGTAAAGAAGAGGCTAAAGAGCTGTATCGGTATTTGTAAAGTAAATATGGAATGATTTTATAGACCTTTTAATATACTTTATAAACAAGTTATTAGGAGGTTTTTTTAATGGAGGAAAGACATGATCAGCAAATGACGCAAAAAAGTCATAAGCTTATAATAACTGGTAGAAAGACGGCTCTTCTTACCGGAATAAATGATGTGTTATCCTTTGATCCTAATGAGGTATTGTTAGATACCGTTCAGGGGACATTGATGATTAGGGGAGAAGATCTTCATGTTAACAGATTATTAATAGAAAAAGGAGAAGTAGATATTGATGGGAAGATTAATAGTCTGGCTTATACCGACACTGGTGGATTTGTGAAAAATGGAGACACCTTGTTTAACAGATTATTTAAATAAATAGGACAGGAATGACAATATGAGTGATGCAATAAGCTTACAATGTAGTTTCTTCTTATTCTCAGTTCTCTGGGGAATCATTATTCTAGTTATATATGATGTCCTCAGAATTATTCGGAGAATTAAGAAACATAAATGGTTTACCATTGCTGCCGAGGATTTTCTGTTCTGGATATTGGCAGCTTTTCTTATTTTTCGCTTCATGTATGAAGAAAATAATGGAATGATAAGAGGATTTGCTGTTCTTGGTATGGGGCTTGGTATGGTAATCTACAATCGATCCCTTAGCTCATATTTCGTAGACGGTATATCGAGGATTTTCTTATTTACAGGAAAGCAAATATATAAATTTCTATGCCTGATCTCTAAACCTTTTCGTAGCTTTGGACGATTTATAAAATGTAGACTTCGTGTACTAGGGAAAATCACTGCAAAGAGTGGGAAAAGACTGACAGAACCATTGAAGAAAGCTAAGAAAAGTGATACAATAGAAGAGCAAACTAGAAATTAAAGAGACATGCGAGGTGCTGCTATGAGAAGGATTAGAGTAAAACGGAATAGAAGAGGAATATTTGGGGTTACTATTCTAGTTATAGTAATATGTGGAGTATTTTACTATAGTACCCTTAATTTGGATGCAAAAATAAATGACCTTACAGAACAGCAGGCCTCCTATGAAAAGAGCAAGGTAGAACTTCAGAAGGAGCAGAAAAAGTTAAAAGAGAAGAAAAAGGTTACTCTGGAGGATGTAGAAAAGGAAGCGAGAGAGAAGTTGGGTATGGTTTATCCAGATGAGATTTTGCTATGTCCTGAGGACAATAGTAAATAAAATATGATATATTAGTTGACAAGCTACTATAAACTAGATATAATGGATTTCGTTGTCTGGCGGAGTAGCTCAGTTGGCTAGAGCACACGGTTCATACCCGTGGTGTCATGGGTTCAAATCCCTTCTCCGCTATTTTATGTCTATAGATTGTTTTGAACTATGTTGGAGCTATTATACTAAGCAATTAGTGAGTAGCTCCTTTTTATTTGTTAGGAGCGTATCCAGAGAAGTTGCACCACACCAGTCTCCTGACCTACTCTATATTAGGACAACCACTATTATTATAGCGACTGATATAATATTTTATCAAACATAAGAAGTAAATAGATTGTAGTAGAAAATAGATTTCCTATAAAATCAATTACCCATAAATCGACCGTCATTGGACACTTCAAGTAAGGTATTCTTAAGTTCCCATTCCATGCAATCCATCTATTTTTAACCTAATATCCATTTTATGAATCTTTCTACTTTCCATTCTTAGTTTTCCTTTAAGCATAAGACCATAACTTTATAAAGATAGAGGCAGGATTCTCTTAAGGAATGTGAATTCCCTAGATTCGCTATAGAACACGAGAGGAGACACATCTTGTCTAAAAGTTTATGGGCGGAGGAACTAGAGTTTGACAAACATTTCATTTGGAGAGGTCTATAATACGTCCTTAGCAGCAATACTTTGGTAAGGAGCGTAATGGTATGAAAGCAATAAATAAGAGGGCTATGCTAGTTAATTTAATGGGAATCATTATGGCAAAGGCAGCACTTTTTACAATAAATCCAGTTGCAATAGCATATTTTGCAGCTGCATATATGATTGAAGCAGGAGGAAGATGGCTGATTTTCACATCTACCATAGTGGGACTAGCCCTGTGGTTGCCAATCCAACAAGCGATTCAGTATGGGACAGGGATTCTATTATTTATAGGAATTATAAAATGGGTAGAAAAGAGACAGAAGGTCATTATGCCTTGGCTGGCTGGTCTAGTAGTGATGATTATAAATGGTTTGGTTGGAATCAGCCTTGTCATGAAACGGGGACCGGATGAGAACTTGTTTATCATGATAGGAATAGAGGCAATATTGGTATTTGCATTATATATTGTATTTACCAAGGGATTTCGTTACCTTCTTTATTGCAGGAAGGGACAGTTTCCTAATAATGAAGAGTTAATCAGTGTTGTGCTTATACTTGCTTTGTTCGTCTATGCAGTGCCGGAGGTGGGTACTCAGGAATTTTCTATAGAAGAAACAGTAGCATACCTTCTTGTTCTAATTCTTGGGTATAAATATGGTGCTGGGGCAGGCGCCATTACCGGTGCAGCTTGTG
>JAEZPG010000109.1 GCA_023413555.1 Bacillota bacterium
ACCATGTCCTGTATCTCTTTTGTTATCTTATCCAGACGCTGAGCAGCTTTCTGAAAGCTATTCAGTTCCAGGCCGTCCAGATCAGGATTCTGAATGACCATCGCCTCCGCGATCACCATCTCTCCAACCAGATCCATCAGTTTATCCAGCTTTATAACATCCACACTCAGCATATTCTGATGACCCGAAGACAACTGGGATTCCTTCTCTGTCTGGGCTGCCGGCTTTTTTTCCTTTACCGGAGCCGAAGACATTTCACCCGTGTTGGCCTTATCGGATTCTGAACTCTTTATTTCAGCGGGTTCCCCGTTTTCGACCTCAGAAAGCTCAAATCGCTTGAGGAATATGGGCTGCATGAGGACTTCCTGTACTTTACCGTATTCCAGATCCGACTTGAACGTCAGATAAAATCCATTCAGCTTTATCTCTTCGCAGCTGGCATTATCGATCAGATCGTCAGGCTTGTGTGAAATCTCCGCAGCTATATCCTCGATATGTTTAACGACCGAAAACGCCCTGATATTTTCCATTTCACAGCCGTCGTCGAAATGCAGAGTCGCTTTATACGCATGCCCGTATACATGTCCGCTGCTATCCGGCATGCCCTTATCCGTATTGATACTGTCCGTATTTACATCGGCCTTGGCTGCTGCAGCAGGTGCATCACTCTTAAGCACGCTGATAAACTTGTTTATATTCTCGGTTATTTCGGAAGGATCACCTTCGACATAATCGCCGCTTTTGATTTTAAGTATCTCTTCCTTTATAAAGTCGATACCTTCAAAAACCAGATCGGCTGTTTCAGAGCTTTCAAAGCTGTCATGGCCTCCATTTCGAAGGCAGTAGAAAAGATCCTCGATACAATGTGCAAGCTTTGAAATACCACTATACATCATCATTGCCGAAGAACCCTTGATGGTATGCATTATACGAAAGATCTCATCAATAGCTTCTTTTGAAAACCCGTTGGCTTCCTCACAGCTTAACATCAACTGTTCCAATTGTTCCAGGAGCTGTTCTGTTTCAAAGATGTACATATCCAGTAATGGTTCGTTTGTAAAATTCTCAGCCATTATCGTTCTCCTTCATCTTAGCTATGTGACCGCTTGGAATACAGCAATTGCTGTTTGATTAAACAGATAACATTTTTAGAATTGTATCAACGAGTTTTTCATCAGAAAATGGTTTTACGATAAAAGTCTTGGCACCGGATAAAACTGCCTCCATTACGATCCCTTCCTGCCCCATGGCAGAAACCATCAGAACTTTTGCATTACTGTCAAATTCTCTTATTTCTTTCAGAGCATCAATACCGTCCATTACTGGCATGGTGATATCCAGTGTTACCAGATCCGGCTTGAGCTTCTTGTATTGAGAGACGCCCTCCAAACCATTTGCCGCTTCACCGACAACTGCATATCCGGCCTTTTCAAGTGTCATCTTGATTTTTGCCCTCATAAATGCTGCGTCGTCAACAATAAGAATCCTTTGCATGAAGATGTACCTCACATAATCTGTTAAAATATAATCAATGAATGTTTAATATTTATATACCATATGTATAAATTTTAAAACAACATTCCGTATAAATTCTTTTTTGTCGAAATAAATCCGCAAAAAAAGCGGTTCAATCTTTACAGCGTACCGCTTTTTTATCTTTTACTATTCTTTTCACTTCCAAAAATCAGATTCCCAGGTTATTCATCAACTCGAGTAAAGACTATTGTTACCGGAGTTCCATCTACTACCGTGCTCATCGAAAGCTCATCATCATCAGTTCTGGTAATTTGATACTCAACATCATCCACAGGAATATCCTTGTATTGATCCTGCCCAATTATCAGTGCCCAATAATTTCTGTTCACCTCTGTTGCTATTCTGGACTGACTCTTTAATTGATCATAAAGAGTCAACTTGTCTCCTGATATTTTATATTTACCTTCAAAGCCTGTTGCTGAACGTGTTAGATTAATGATTGTCCCAACTCCTTTGTCGAATGTCCCGTCCGCTTTAAACTCTATACTTTCATATAATCCTACATTTCCTGTTGCAGTACCATACGTCCATATGCCAACGATCCACTTATCCATATCCTTAAGCTCTGCCGGAACGGCTTTATCAGTCTTATCAGTGCCGGGAACAGTAGAAGTTTTGCCGGTATCAGCCGCTCCCGTTCCAGGCGCTGCAACAGACTCGCCTGACCTGATGTTATCGATCTGTTCATACGATCGCACGCTCATTAGGATAGCCGCTTCCCGTGTGGCTGTTCCATAGCCTGATGCCTTCTGCGCTGCTGTCACAGCCTTCGGCATGAAGTTTCCATTGTTGTCTCCCTTGATTATGCCAAGCTTCGACATATATTTGGTCCCCTCGACTGCCCAGCTCGAAATATGCTTTTGATCCGGAAAATCACTGATCCCCGCTATACTATATTCACCCTCAGGAGCAATGGTCCTTAGCGTCCTGTAGAGCATGGCGGCACACTGCTCACGGTTGATGAGATCATCAGGCAGGAATACAAGTCCGTTTTCAGTTGAAATGCCGGTGGTCACACCAAGCTGATAGGCCTTTAGGATCCCAGGATTATCGGTATCGGAAAACGGGTTGGGCGATGCAGGTATCGCGGCCTTTCCGGTACTGTTTTCATACAGCTCAACCGCCAGTTCGGCAAACTCTTCCCTGGTGATAGGCTTTGTCATATCTGACCCCCGAAGTATACCCGGTATTAATCCGGCATCATCAGCCTTTTCCAGCTCTGCTGCTGCCCATTGGCTGGCTTTGCTCCATGCAGGCGACGCTGTTTCTGCTGTCGCAACACATGATACGGCACAGATGAGGATCGCCATTGTCAATAAAGCTCCTAATATTTTTCGCAACATTGAAATTCCCTCCAAACATTTCACATTTCATCTTCATCAAAATGTACTCTCAAATCTGATTATAAAAACAAATACATAAACAAAAAACTACATGGATGTGAGGTATTGAAAATATTTTTTCAATATTCTGCGGTCGAATGTGAGGTTTTTTATTATTTATATGTGTTATCAAATAAAAATCATCACATCAATGTCACAACACCCCGTTCATCCTCAAATAAATGAATTTCTATTGTGTTTATCAAAAAAAACCTATAAAATTAACATAATAACAATAATATGAAGGAGGGTTTATATGGCAATAGTATGGACTCCTGACTTGTCGGTAGGTGTTGAAAACATTGATGAACAACACAAGATATGGTTCGATAAGGCCGATGAACTGTTTGAAGCCGGAAGGCAAAAGAAAGCGAAGGATTACATCAATACGATGATTGATTTCCTGGATGAATATACAAAGAAGCACTTCAGAGACGAAGAAGCTTATATGACAAAAATTGGCTATCCCGAGATCGATGCTCAAAAGAAAGCACATGCAAGCTTTATAAATGACCTCGCCAAACTGAAGAGCGATTATAATGAGGGGGGCGGCAATATCCTGGTTATACTCAATGCTAATAAAATCGTCATAAACTGGCTTACGACCCACATAAAAAACATGGACAAGAAAATAGGCCAGTATGCAAAAACTCTTTAATCAATGAAACCATAAAAAATGGCTGTCCCGCAGGACAGCCGTTTTCATGCTTTTTTGTTAAAACAATTGTCATATCAACTTCTTTTTCATATTATCGATAAGCTCCATAACTCCAGCTTCCACTTTAGCAAGGTGTTCTTCTTTTGGCGCCCCTTCAAACTCAACTGAACTGATGAATTCCCAATTCATCCTGTTTCTTTCGACTATATCCTTCAGCTCGTTCTCTGCACCGCCGGACCATCCATATGACCCGAATCTGAATGCCGCCTTGCCTGTGATCCTCTTTCTGGCAAGCTCATTCATAGCTTCAGCAACCGGTGGGAAAAGCTTGTACTCATAAGTAGGCGCCGCAATGATTACACCTGCAGATCTGAAAACAGCTGCGACCATTTCACTTTCGCTCTCCTGAGGCATATGCAGCTTGCTGTATTTGATGCCTTCTCTTTTAAGAATTGCTTCAGCGCGTTCAATGGCTCTGGCAGTCATTCCATACATGGATCCCCACAATATGGTGACTTCATTCTTGCCTGCCCCTTCGGCATACCGGGCAAACCTGGAATAATCATCTATGATCTTCTGAGGTTCCTTTCTATAAACCGGGCCATGTCCGGGAGCGATAGTATTTATTTCAAGCGTTTTTGCCTTATCGATCGCTTTTTTCAAAACAGCTGTAAAGGTTGCCATAACATTGGAGTAATATCTCATTCCTTCAGATTCAAAGAACTCGATCTCTTCCGGTGTCATTTCATCATCAAAGCAATGGTCGCCCATACTGCCGAATGCTCCAAACATATCACATGAGAAGAGAGTTTTTGTGTCTCTCTCATATGTGTACATTGTATCCGGCCAATGTACATTGGGTACCGGATGGAAGCTCAATACCTTACCATTGCCCAGGTCTAATGTATCTCCTTCTTTGACGATCCTTATTTTGTCCTCACCATAAAAGGAGGCTACCATCTTTGCTGCTTTATCGGTACATATTATGGTGAAATCATCCTTTATTTTTCTGAAGCTTGAGATCCATCCGGAATGGTCCGGCTCCATGTGATTGACGATCAGATAATCGATATCTTTGGGCTCGACACCTATTTCCTCCAGATTCTTGTAGAGGGTCTCGGGTACTCCGTCCCAGCCGATCACGCCATCGATTATTGCGGTCTTATCTCCCTGAACTATATAGGAGTTGAGTGTCACCCCGTTTGCGATCTCCCAGATCCCTTCAAACAATATGTCCTCAACATTCATAGTAAGCATATGTATCCCATCTGCGATTTTTAGTTTCTTCATTCTCTATATCCTCCTTGGTTCTATTGTAACATAGTTTGTTTACCTGTAATCAGTGTCCTGTATTCAGCTAATTATGCTTAACTGTTTGCATTATTCCCTCAACGACTACCAGATCGATTATTATTACTGTCTTAGATTATACCACACTGTGCGGCTTGCCAAAATATCTGTGACTTGAATCTCCCCCACTTAATCGCGAGCGATTTGAAGTTGGGGGATTCTTGCTTCATCGAGGTCGTAACCTACTGTCTCCACAAGCGTGACTTCGGGTCATCCCAGCCCTAGTTATACATATTTGCTA
>JAEZPG010000112.1 GCA_023413555.1 Bacillota bacterium
AAAAGGGTGTGTTGGCTAGGTACAAGATTTACAATGGAACAACCTTATTTCAAAAAATTATTTATAGAAAATAGTATAGAAATGGTTGTTCCTAGCCAAGAAGAACGCAAGTTGATTGACAATGTAATTGCAACAGAACTGGAATTTGGAATTATCAATAGTAATTCGAAAAAAAGCATAGATCATATCATTCATCGATTGGTTACTGAAGAGAATGTTGAAGCCATTATTATGGGGTGTACTGAGTTACCCTTAATGTATGCAAACGAGCAACTTCCAGTCCCCATTTTTGACACTTTAAGATATCATATAGATGGAATTATTGATTATATGTTTGAGGAATAAAATGGTTTCTGCAGATTCTTTCTTTATACATCAATACTTTTACAACAAGTTTCGTGCTTTCTCAAATATCCAGCCAAATAATTTCTTCATTACCTTCTTTTTTGTAGAAATCTCTTTCATTTCATAATTTTCAGGATACGAGCTATAGGTATTCAGATCTTTTACCTTTGCAGCCTTCTTCTCATATGATTTCATATTGTCGCGAAGTTGCTTATTCAGCTCTTTACTATCCACCACTACCATAAGTTCCGTGTTGATATAGGCACTTCTCATGTCCATATTAAATGAGCCGATAATAGATAGATTATCGTCAATTACCATACTCTTTCCATGATAAGATATCCCACCTTCATACTCGAATATCTGAACATTGGTATCAATAACCTCTTCTTTATGAAGCATATAGTCCACTGCCGCAAAGACATTTCCATTGTTCGCGGCAGAATTAAACATGATTCTAGTCTTACTCCCCAAGCTTTCCAGACCTTCATACATCGCTTCATCTAAGATTACATAAGGAGTATGTATGGTCACGTCTGTCCTTGCCTGATTTGCTAATGCCATTAACTGATCAAACACCACCGGTTCCTTTCTCCTAGTATGAGTAGGATTCTTAAGAATATGAATGACATTGGTGGAATAAGTATTGGCCTCATAGTTGTATTCATTATCAAACAGCTCCGGTTTTTTATTCTTAATCTCCTCATAATGCTTCCGAAGCTCCTCCCTAGCCCTCTTTACACTAGGGTGCCAAGCCCAGGAGTTATTGTCGTAAAAGATTGTACAGCACTCCAAAGAGGTAATCTCCTTATAATAACGGTTAAGTTCATAAAGTGAGCTGTCTTTGGAACCAGTATTATAAACTAACACGTCTCTGTCATAATTCTTATGTCCTCTATAGTTGCCTAGGAAATAGTTAAAGGTATTTCTGCCACCTAAGAGATAAGCAGTATTGTCCACTAACAGATATTTGTCGTGCATTCTTCCCATTATCGTCCATGGCTTTAAGAGATTTAGTTTATTATATAAGATAATCTTTATATTAGAATGAGAGGACAATGCTAGAAAATAAGGACTTTGCTCCATGTTCATCCAGGAATTAAACCCATCTGCAAACAATTCTACCTTCACGCCCCTGTCTGCTGCTGCCAAAAGAGCAGATAAGATGTCTTTTCCAGCATCATCTGTACGGATATCAAAAGTAGAAAGTAAAAGTCTTTCCTTCGCATGGGCAATCATCTGAATCCTGAGGTCTAAGGCTTCTTTGTTATCCTCAATAATCTTAGCTCGATCGTCGCCAGCGCTGTCACTAGTAAACTGCTTACTATCATAGCTTTTCTTTCTGTCCTCCGATGTCTGTGGCACAGTTGAAAATGGAACAACTGCTCCCACAACCACATAGACAAAAAAACAAAAGAAGGTAATGAGTAATCCCCTCCTAAGTATTCTATGCCTCTTCTTTCTTCTATGGGATAGCAGTTCCCAGTCTATATTCTCAACCCTATTTCCCATCCGAAAGCAAAATGCAATCTGTAGATACAACTCTACATAAGAAAATAGAGTAACAACCATTACAATCATTTCTATAAGAAGAAGGATATTCACAAATTGCAATGGCATATTCGGTATACCCAATAGTAGGAGGCTTACTAGGTACATGGTAGCGGTGCAAACTTTACCGTATATAGTAGCACCAGAGGTCTTCCAGCCATATCTCATCAATAACTTTCCTGCTACTAGCATAAATCCTTCTTTGATGACAAACAAAAGCAAAACCTTCTCCATAAGTGGATAACGCCACACAAAGCTTACAGCAATGATTCCTAAGGTCACCTTATCCGCTAACGGGTCTAGTATCTTCCCTAGGTCAGTGATCATATGAAATGCCCTTGCAATCTTCCCATCCAGAAAATCTGTCATCATCGACACACCTATGATTACTGCTGCCACATAATAATCTGAGGTGGTCTGGGCATTTATAAACAGGACAGAATACACCACAGCTAGAATAAGTCGCAGATATCCCATTAGATTGGGAATACTAAGCCATTCCTTTTTCATATTCTGTCCTCGTTCCTCCTTCTACCAATCACTTTATCTGGTCTCCCTTATTGTCAAAGAAGCGAAATTCTACCTGTTTAGCTATATCATTTCCTTGAAAAATATCAACTACATAGATATTAGGAGTATTTTTCACTTTAATTTCTTCCTCAATCTCCCCTGTCAGTTCTATCTTATCCAACTTCTCATTCGTCGATACCAAAATCAGATAATCATCATAATAGGCCCCTCCAATACCTTCGGCCATGGGGATTAGCTTGGTTGGTAACTGGGCAAATTCTAGTTTAGCATCTCCAGAGGTCTTTCTCTTAAATGCCGCATAACTATACCCTTTTTCTATCTCTCCTTCATAGTAAAAACATACAAAAATATAAGGACTTACTACGTTAGTGGTGCAAATCTCCACCTTATCTATCTCAAGAAAATCGGCAATCGCCTGTCCCATATCTTTACCGTCCTCTGTCGTACTGTTTCCACAACCTACTAACATACTTAACATTGCAATGACAACTAGGAGTTTTGCCATCTTACTTCTTGTGTTCATATTTCCTCCGTTTTAACTCTTTATTTTACGATATAAGTACTATTATATCCTATTTGTCAATTACTTGAACTGAAGTTGCTATTTTTTCACAAAATAATCGATCATGCTCAACTAACAATATTGTCGGACAATAGTCCAGTATCAGTTGTTCAACTTGCATCCTAGAAAATACATCAATATAATTAAGAGGTTCATCCCAAATGTACAAGTGAGCCGGTTGAAGCAAGCTGCCTGCTAACAACACCTTCTTCTTCTGGCCTTCCGAATATTCCTCCATGGATTTCTCAAACTGCACCCGTTCAAAATCCAGTTGTCTTAAAATAGTCTTAAACATACTATTACTAAGGCCTAGGTCCTCAATATATTGATCTAGACTTCCCTTTAAGAAGGAACTATCCTGATTCACATAAGAAATAATCAATCCACTTGCCACCTCCTTAAGACCTTCTTCGTTTCTTGTGGCTTCCTCTGTTGCCATCTCTGCCTGAAAGGTTGGCGTTTGGTTTAGTACCTCTACCCCAGGAGCGGACAGAACAGCCTTAATAATACTAGATTTCCCACAGCCGTTACTTCCCTGAAGAAGCACTCTCTCCCCTCTTTTCATCTCTAGATTAAGTCCCTTTACTACCTGTATTTCTCCATAAGAAAGGCTGTAGTCTTTTAATCTCACATAGGTTTCTTTGTAATGTTGTAAAGGCTGAAGCTTTAATTGCTTCGTTTCCTCCAGATTTTTTAATAGTTCAGATTTTTCTTCTATACTCTTTTGCTGGCGTCTTTCCAGATTCTTACGTCTCTGCTGCATCCTTTTGGACTTCTCTCCTAGGTAGGCTCTGGTATCTAAGAAACGGTCATGTTCCTTCACCGGATTAAACCCGATCTTAGAACGTTCCACCTTATCTGCCCAAGCCGCACTAGCTCTTGCCGATACCTGTAACTTCTTAATTTCCTGCTTCAGCTTCTCATTTTCCCTCTTCTCAAAATTATCCTGACGCTCTTTATTCTCCCACCATGTCGAAAAATTGCCCTTTCCCACTGTTATGGTACTTCGGTTCAACACCAAGATATGGTCAATGCACTGATCAAGAAGCCACCGATCATGAGAAATCAGGATAAAGCCTTTTTTAGTATTAAGATAGTCCCGAACCAACTCCCTGGTTGCCATATCCAAATGATTGGTTGGTTCATCAATGAGCAAGAAATAGTTCTCTCTGGAAAATAGCAGGGCCAGCATCACCTTCGTCCGTTCCCCATGACTTAAGGTATGAAAAGGTCGATACAGAACCTCCCCCGAAAGCTGTAGTTGGTCCATCTCCTTGCATACCATCCAAAGTTCATAATCGGGATGAATCGCCTCTATCACATCAATAGTATTGCACGCCATAGAATCTTTTGATATCTCGTAGGGAAAATAGTCGAAACAGGCTGAACTACTAATACTTCCCTGATATTCATAATATCCTAATAACAGCCGAAGAAATGTAGTTTTCCCTTTGCCGTTTCTTCCGATAAACCCAAGCTTCCAATCTGTATCCAAGGTAAAGGACACATTCTCAAATATATTGTCATAGCTACCCTCGTAGCAAAAAGTTAAATCCGATACACTTATTTGTGCCATGTAATCACTCCTTCTTTAGAAAACCTATTCTATTACATAGAGATGTTTGGAAAACTTTCTTATGCAATAAAAAAACCGTCTGTTGCCAAACGATTCTGATTATATCTAATATGGAATTTCCTCGCCAATAGAAACAAGTCCTATCCGGCACAAATAATACCCTAAGGAAAAAGAATCCACATATTATCTATCTTTTGACAACGCAACAAAACTCCAGTGCCTGTGGCATGGAACAACCTTCTGTTATCACATTCAAAAGTAGACTATTTGCGCATCTTACTTCTCCTTTAGTTTTAATTTGTTGTATTATAACAAACTTTCCCTTTTCTGTCAAACTAAAAGTGCCTTTGCCCCAGAACATCCCTAACGCTACTCTTTCGGGGCAAAGACACTTTTCATGCACTTACTTATCTTTCTATTTCTCTCTTACAGGAATCCAGATCTCACAGACATAATCTGTCGCACTCATATCTCCTTCAGTATACATCTCTATGTTGATTGGTCCGGTTGTATCATCAATCTCATACTTGTCATTGCCTGGTAACCACTCACTAAAGATTCTTGTGTTAACTGACTGAAAAGCCCCTGGCAAAGGACCTACACATCGAAACTTCGCCCAGTTGTGAGCAGGGATTTCTACTGCCTGATACCCATTCTCTGCAGGTGTCCCTTGGTAATCCCCTGCAATATAGTAATCAAAATTCTTGCCACCCGTGCTTATACAAATACCGTACTTACCACATGTGTTGGAACCGCTATCCTTCATTTCCTTCTCAGAATCCTTGTACCATTCACACCAATACTTCGGAATCTCCAGATAACCATTATCTGATGTAAACTCTTTCTTCTTACCTACAATCTGCTATCTCTTAAACTCATCTTTAATAAGGGAATACATCCTCATATCCTGGATAACACCATTTTTTACAGCGTTGCAGCGTAAAGTCCCTTCGTATGTAAACCCTGCTTTCTCCAGCACACGACAAGATCCTTTATTATAGGAAAACGGCTCTCCATAGATTCGAATAATGTCGGTATTACTAAAAATATAGTCAGCAATTTGCCTTACTGCACTTGTGCCAAGGCCTTGTCCCCAGTATTCCTCAGCAATATAATACCCCATTTCTGCGGTACGACAATGGATGTTTCCTTGTCGAAATACTCCAATGCTACCTATGGCCTTATCCTCAACTGTAATAGCAAAGGCAAAGGTATTATTTTGATCCGCTTCAGTCATGGCACGAATAAAGCCTTGTGCGTCCTTCTCTTTATATGGATATGGCAAGCCATCTCGCAAGTTGTCTAAAATGTGTTTATTACTAAGAGCCTTCGCTAAATCTGTAACATCCTCATATCTCCACTTTCTAATCTTACATTCCATAATCAAATCCTCCTTTATATATCATAGGTGTAAAACGTAGTCCATCTACCATCTGCTCTGTATCCGTAGCAAGAAATCCTAGATGTTCATATACTTTAATAGCATATGGGGAAGAGTTTACAGTAATCTCTCTAGACTGGTTATACTGACAAACTAGTTGAAAGAGATTCTTTCCAATTCCAAGCTTCTGATAACGTTGGTCTACAAAGAACAGTGCTATATGTCTACCATTCTTTCTAGTGGCTATCACTCCCACTAAAACATTCTCATGAAAGGCTCCGTACAACTGTAGCTGCTGTCTAAAATCCACATTATGAATACTGTCGTAAAAAGCATCCACTCCGTCCTTAGGGTATTCTGGTGCTTCAAATCTAAGAAATACCCTCCATACTAGTTCCATAGCAGTATCACATTCCTCAGCAAAAAGGATGCGGTATTCAATCTGAGATATGTTTATGAATTTATGAAACATTTTACCACCTCCCATACACTACAATTGTATCGAATTTCGTCAAATTGGCATATAATCTACTATAAGCCATCTTATTACTACTCATATATTGGGGGATTATTATGAAAAATAACTGTATATGCAGTAATACCTTGATTAATGTAAACCAAATTACTGTAGAGCCTGGTCTAGAGCAAGAATATGTCAAGTTCACAAAGAAGTTAGATGAAGTTCTAAAAGAGAAATACGGAGAATATTATATTTGTTCTCAAGTAAATCAGGTTACTGTAACTCCTACCTGCTTCTATGTAACTTCCTTCTATCGGGAGACTTGCGACATCTGTAAGGTCTACGGGGATATTGAGAAGTTGATTCACTGTCTATACATGCGGGAATTCCGTTGCAGTGTTCAGAGGAAAACCATTTTCAGTTTTACCAACACAAGAACCGTGCATCCAGAACCTGACTGTTGCTTCTAACCTATCATCTATAAATAATGTGGCAGACAACTTGTCTGCCACATCTAATATGTATCGCATAACCAGCCTGGTTAAATCCTCTACCTTACTATAATACTCAATCTTATGTTCCGCCAATCAGTTTTTGACCTCTATAGATTTTTCCTTTTAAAGGTGGAAAATAACTCCTTGCGATTAAATCTAGTAGTCTAAACGACGCAAGCTTCCTTCCTCAAAGGTATATTCAGGAGTATTGAAAGGATAGGTTACTTCCTCTTCATAATACCAAGGATCATCTTCATGATTCTCATTCTTTAGCACATGAAATTCCTGTGCCGGCATATATCCCTGTGCCAGTAAAAATGCTTTTTTTCCTTGTGGATTCTCACAGGTATCCACCACCATAACTACATGTCCCGGACTTCCACCACGAATAAATACATCTCCCACTTGTAACTTTTCTAATTTAATTGGCTTTGTTTCCCTATCCATAGACATGGTTCCGGCATAACAAAATACGATTTTTAAATACTTCTGAAAGGTCTCATAAGAATTGTCATAAGAAGCGCTCTTTACCCAAGAAACCTTATTCCCATTTATCTTGATACGATAACCATTCTGCCACTTCTTATAATTTGCCATAAAGCCATTGGTAAAATGGAAGGCAATTCTATCATACTCCTTCTGACTCCAGTAATATTCTGCATATACACGCATGATGGAATCGGCACACTGCTGCAAATCCCTATTCTCTATAGGAAGCTTAAAAACTGCCACATGAGCATTCTGATTTCCTTTCTTGCTTCCATCATAAAGAAGAACTTCCGCTTTATCCTCTTTTAACTCATATTCTCTCAGGAATGCTGTCAGACTGTTATTCTTGGCATTTGTTCTTGTATATCCCTCCGGTGTGGATATTCTCTCTTCCAATGTCTTTCCATCTGAATTGATCAGTGATTCTTTCACCGGCTCTATAGACGCAGGTGTCTGGGTAGGTGTCTGGGTAGGTTCTTTGGTTTGGCTATTTGTTGAGGCATTGTTCAATTCTTCTGTGGGCCCATTTTGTGGCTCACCTATCTTACGTTCCATATCTGCTTCTTTTATATAGTTGCTATCTACCTTATCTTTAAGCACTACATGAGCAATAAATGCTGCAACAAAAACTAAGGCCACTATACTTGTTATGTAAATCGCCTTTTTTCTTCTCCTCATAACATTCCCCCTTTTTGAAAATAATTATTTCAATAATAAGGGTAAAACTGGGTTCTGTCAATGAACTACTTCTTATGATTCCCTTAAGATACCCTTTAAAGGTGTCGTCTTTTCTATGGGATACAAGAATTACTTTAATGCGATATAATATTAATATCTGCATCCTCCCAATTCGTGTTTAAATATTCTTCAAAGTCACCGGTATAGCTTCGGTCCAAATCCATTTTCCAGATTTGTTCCCACGCCTCTCCAACCGCTATCTGCATATTACCATGAATACTGAACTTAGCATATCGCCCTGCTGGGATGGTCTTTACCATAAGCTCCGGATTCTCTACCTTTATAACCTCACATCCAACTGTCACAGTGTAGCCATCCTTATTATAATCCGAATAAAGTCCTATGGTATAAGCATTTGACTTGTTATTTACTGTACCACACACTCCATCATAGCAAAAATCACTCCAAATCTGACCTATTTTTTGGCTCATCTCTGGGTCCTCATTACTTGTTGTAGTACTTAATCCTACTGTCGTCATTTCCTTTAGATTTACAATATCATAGTGCATTTTCACTACCTCCATATCTTTGATATGGTTATCATAAATCATCAAATATGACGTCAATAAGTTATATTTGGTAAAATAATTTTACTTATTACAAAATTACAGATAAGAATTACTTCCTTGTCTTTCCGTTATGTTAGAAGGGAGAGGACGAAACAAACCCCTTTTTCTTCAAACTATCCATGTATTTTATGTAAATGCCATAAGCAGCATTCCCAGGTCCTGGTGGCCACATATATTGGAGTGCCTCAGCTGCAGGAACCCAAGAAGCGGAGTCTACCTCTGATGAAAGTACCATTTCGCATTTCTTTGCAAATGCAATAAATCCAAGCATAAGGATTCCTTTTTCCCCAAACCAGTAGCTACCTCCATACTCAATACTTTCAAGCTCAATCCCCAGCTCCTCATATACTTCACGAATTGCAGCTTCTTCAGCAGTCTCCCCCATAGACATATAGCCGGATACAAAGGAAGAATATTTATCAGACATATAACTCTGTCTAAGTAAGGTCACCTCGTTATATTCGTTTGCTACCAATACAATCACACAGGTTGGAAAGGTATCAAACCAATACTGATCACAATTCTTACAGAAAGGTACTAGCCCATCGTCACCAGCCAGTTTACCTTCTAATTCTTCCCCGCATTGGGGACAAAATTTATAGTGCATTCTCCTACCTCCATAATAACTAACATAATTTTATGTCTGAACTACGATATCTACATACTAGCATACCTATACCACTTTCACAACTTAGGATAAAAGATATTTACACATCTCTCATTAAAGTATGAGTTCCAATCTTGATAGAACGAGAAAAAGATCCGCTCTGCGGATCTTCTTATTCTTAAATTCTCTTTTCACTGTATGAAATTGAATAGAACAAAGAGGTGTTCCTCTTTGGGGCCTAGTCCCTTCAGCAAAAAACACTTCTTGTGCACAATTACTCTTTGTTGCTATTTTTCTCATAGAAAACTCTCATCAAAATATCCTGTGCGTGATTCCCAAATTTTTCACCAAACAAAGAGAGTCCACCCACGTTTTTTGCATCTTCAGCCACTTCAAAGCGTATGCTCCAGTACGGCTCTGTATCTGACAGCACCTCATTAAGCGTTACGTCGGACATCTTCTTTCCATCCATCATAACCCCATCCTGTGTCACATGAATCACCTTTAGCAAACCGTATTGATTTGATGGCCACCAATCAGGCGTTAGTATACCTCGTTTTACTCCATAATCTCCCGGGCTAGTCCATGTAAACAACTTAGTGCCATTTAAGTAGAATGTAATATCAGATGGCCAATCATCGGCAAAGTCTGGTGCCTCCGATGCTATCTCAAAGGAAAGTTCAATTTCTATCATTGTCTGTTCCGGTGAATAACAATTTGGCACACGGTATTCCACATATCCCTGAGTAAGCCACAGAAGTTGAGCGTTAACCCTTTCTGGATCCCAGAAAAATCTCGGATCATCTAAAGCACCAATTACATCTTTTTCTGTAGTAAGGCCGCAGGTAGGCTTTCCTTCTATTGCGCTATACTGCCCCACTGGAATAGTGACGGAATATACCGAAGGTAAATATCGTCTGCGCGTTTCAATCTTAAATCTGTACTCAGCAAAAACCAGAGTACAGACTCTACTTGTAGATCCATTACGCTTAACCAGATGGCTTGTAATAAATCCTGCATTTTCTAGAATTTGAACATGCTTTAACATAATCGGGCTACTTACGCCAATTCTTTCTGCTAACTCTTTGATATTGAGATCTTCCTTTGATAGCAGCTGAATAATTTGCAAACGTACATCGCTGGCAAGCGCTCCGAAAAAAGCAACATTCTCTGGTGTTGGTGCTATAATCATAAAATCACCTCTTTTATCCTTTTACACCACCGGCGGTTAAACCAGCAATGAAATACTTCTGGAAGAATAAGAATAGTATTACGATTGGAACAATGGAAAATACAGCGCCTGAAATCAATAGGTCATAATTGTTCCCATACGGTGTGAGAAGTGAACCAAGACCGATAGGAAGTGTGAGTTTGCTTTTATCACTTAGGACAATCATAGGCCATAGATAATTGTTCCAGCTGTTCATACCTACAAAGATTCCCATTGCCGCAAAAGCAGGCTTCATAAGAGGCATGATTATTTTAAAGAAGATACCATACTCGCTACAACCATCTACACGTGCCGCATTTAGGAAATCCTTCGGTATTCCACTAAGATACTGACGGAAGAAAAAGATAGGCAGTGGTCCTGCGATAGATGGAAGCATTACACCCCAAAAGCTATCGATAAGGCCTAATTTAATGGTTAGTTGATATAGCGGAAGCATGATTATTTCTAGAGGAACCATCATGATAAAGAGAACACAAATAAACAGTGTATTCTTAAATTTAAATTCATACATTGCAAAGCCGTAACCAACAAAGGCGCTAACAAACAGCGTAAGTATGGTCTGAATTGCGGTTACCAGAACACTGTTAAAAAACCATGTAAAAAATCTGTCATCAGTGAACAGATATTTGTAATTATCCAATGACATAGTTGAGGTATCAACATTTAAACCGATACCCTGCCGCATAATCTCTGTGCCCGGTCTAAGGGAGGCCAAAAAAATGCTGATAAAAGGAATCAACATGATGATTGCCATGACCAGGAACAATACATTCATAGATAAGCCACTTACTGAGAACCCGGGGCTTCCTTTATATGTTTTTCTCATTTCTGTCACTCCTTCTTAAAGAAACCGGAAACTTTGAGTTGAAGCAAGTTAACGATTAATGTTATCACCAACAGGATAAGTCCCACAGCGCAACCCAATCCGATTTTGTTCTGATCCCATCCCAAACGGTACAAATAACCAACAATTGTGAGTCCCTGTCCACCTGGATAACGACCGCCATTAAATAGCATACGGCTTTCAAGGAACATGGCCATACCACCATAAATACTAATTGTAAGAACATAAGTAGCCGTCGGCTTTAGAAGTGGCACGGTAACATGCCTGAATTTCTGCCAAGCATTTGCACCGTCAATTGATGCAGATTCATAAAGCTCGTTAGGGATGCTTTGTAACCCGGATAAGTAGTACATATTGTTCACACCCATCCAGCGCCAGCAACATAATAATAGCAGAGCCAAAAAGGTTGTCCAAGCTGAAGGGCCACCAAGCCATTTTATCGGCCCGATATCAAAATTGGCCAAAACACTGTTCAGTAAAGCTGTAGGCATTTCACCAAAAATCAGTCTGAAGGTAAAACCAGCAACGACGACAGAAACTAGGGCAGGAAGAAAAAATATGGATCTAAAAAAGCCCTTTGCAACCATTTTTTTTGAATTCAAAAAAACAGCCAGTAACATTGGAAGCGGAACCAACACTAAACAGGTTATCACTGTATATATTGTACTATTAAAAACAGCATTTTTAAAGTCACCACGAAAAAGATTTTTGAAATTGTCAAAACCGACATACGTGGTTTGTCCAGGTAATACCTCCTGAAAGCTCATATTGATAGAGGAAACTATCGGATACAAAAAAAACAGTAAAAAAGATATGATAAACGGTGAAACAAAGACATAGGGCGCTAGCTTTCTTGAATACAGCAGTGACTTTAGCTTTTTTGGCGCCTTTTTCTCAGGAACCATTTTGTTTGATTTCATGACTATTGACCTCCTTGTTCCTCTTATAGCTTAACCAGGCAAAGAGGAAAAATCAAGGGGAAAGCAAAAGCAGTGTGACATGGTTGTGCTTTCCCCTTTACTTAGTTATTGCTTACTGAATTGCAGCATCCTGTTCTTCTTTTAGCATTGCACCAATATCAATATCGGACTCTTCATATGCACGAGGCAGAACCTTGTTCTTCATAACATCCAGTGCCTGAGGCAGATTCTCACCATTATTACTTGCAACGATTTCGTCTTTTATCTCAAGTAAGGTATCGAATGGATTATCCACAAAGTAATCAGTGAACACATTGCTTGCATGGGTAACCTCTTTCATACTCCATACATCAGTACGAATTGGGTCAAAGCCTAAGGTATTCCAAATCTCTTTTCCAGCTTCTTGAGACAACTTTGCGAAAGAGAGGAATTCCTTAATAAGTTCAGGGTTTTCAGCCTGGTTAGTGATTGATGTACCGGTACCGCCCTGACCAATGGAACGCTTCTGTCCAGCTTCCCAAACAGGTAGTGGAGCAATACCAACCTTTTTCTTCAAGTCAGGCATGTAGTTAGTGAATCGATCGAGGTACCACATAGGCATTACGATTGAGCCAATTTTACCCTCATTCATCATAGCATAGAACTCTTCTGCGTGATGGTAACCACCTGGAGCAACTACTGCAAGCCCTTCGTCAATCAGTTTACGATTATACTCAAGAACCTTCTTCATTTCAGGGGTGTTAATTGTGATGGTGCTGTCTTTAGTTGTCATGTCTGCACCTAACTCAGCAAGCATTGGCCACATATGCCAAACGTCAGTAGCTTCTACAGACTCCCAATACTTATCAGGCTCAGCTGCTTTCAGCTTCTTTCCTGCTTCATAGTAATCATCCCAGGTTTTTATGTTCTTCCAGTCAATTCCTGCCTTCTCACACAACTCAGTGTTGTAGTAGATAACAGCAGCACCAACATGGAAGCAAATGCCGTAATAGTTGTTGTCCTTGGAGTAGATGTCAACTCTGGCCTTAACAATATTGTTCAGTTCAGGCTCAACAATATCATTTAGAGGGAGTAGTTGTGTCTCACCCTTAAGGAAGTTTGCATATTTACCAGCTTCGATATCCACCAAGTCAGGTGCACCTTTACCAGACTGCAGTGCCATTAGGAGCTTACTGTGCATATCTTCGAAAGGATATACTGTTGGAATCAGATTAATCTGCTTGTCTGGATTTGCAGCATTCCACTTTTCAGCCATTGTCTCGTAGTACTTAACGTGGAGATCCTGGAAGGTCCAGAACTCGATATCCGTAGCTTTTCCATTTGCAGCTGGGGTCTCTCCACTTGCTTTTGGGGTTTCGGCTTTGTTGGTATCCTTCGGCTTATTCGTCTCATTTGCGCTCTTACCACAGCCCATCGCGAAGAGAATAGTCACCATAAGGATTAAAGCGATAATCTTTTTCATATTCTTTCCTCCAATTATTTATATTTTATTAAAAAATGTAGAGTAAAATCACCAGTGACAGTCTCGGTTGATTCCGGACAACCTTCCTACAATTTGCCAACACCGATTTACTCGCCATCTTTTTAATACAAAAGAAATCTATTGTGTCCTTTTATTTCACTGGCTTACGGCAAAAACGGACCATATTCCAGGATGATTTTTTCAATGCAATCTCAAAATGCCCACCATCAGAAGCAACTACGGAATTATTTTGGTAAGATGGAGCTACTGCATGAGGACTCCTTGGAGTGTTCACTGCTTTCATGTCTTCACTGGTCAGTGATACGTGCTCTTTTAATTGATAGTCCTCAAATCCATTCAAACTCAAATCTATCATCATGTTATCCTCTAAGCTTCGGTTTACAGCAAACATTGTTAAATCTCCTGTTTCCTCATTCTCCACAAATGCTGATTCTATATAAGGCACATCAGTAAATCTCTTGGAGTCATACTTAGGAGAAGCTACAAAGGAACGTAGGGACTTTCCTCTTCCAAAACGTGATACATGTAGGAACGGATAGAAGATAGTCTGACGACAGATGCCACCGCCTACTTCAGTCATAATAGGTGCAATTACATTTACAAGCTGTGCCATACAAGCCATTTTCAGTCGGTCAGCATGCTTAAGGAAGGTGATTAGCATACAACCCACCAACAAAGCATCTTCGAAGGTGTATACATCCTCTAGTAAAGTAGGACTAGAGTGCCAAGGATTGTTCTTGATTGTGTTATCATCCTGGTTTTTCGAATGATACCATAGATTCCACTCATCGAAGCTAAGCATAATGTCCTTTTTACTGCGTTTCTTCGCTTTTATGTAATCACAGACTGCAATAACAGTTTTAATAAATCGGTCCGTTTCCAGGGATTGTGCAAGGAAGTCCAAGCCATCATCACCATCATTTTCAAAGTATTGGTGTAGTGAGATATAGTCCACCACATCATATGTGTGGGATAAAGTTTCAGCCTCCCATTCAGGAAATGTATCCATAAAGGTGTGTGAGCTTCCACAAGAAACAAGCTTTAGATTCGGATCTACCATACGCATGGCACGGGCTGTTTCAGCTGCCAGACGACCGTATTCTGTTGCCGTTTTATGACCTACCTGCCATTCACCATCCAATTCATTGCCTAGGCACCAAACGTTTATGTTGTGAGGATCTTTATATCCATGCTGAATACGTAGGTCACTTAAATATGTACCGGACGGATGATTACAGTACTCTAAGAGGTCAAGAGCAGATTCAATTCCTCTAGTTCCCAGATTGATTGCCATCATTGGTTCAGCTCCAACACGACTACACCAGTGAACAAATTCATTTACCCCTACCTCATTGGTTTCTAACGATCTCCATGCAAGGTCCAGACGTTTCGGACGTTTCTCCACAGGGCCAACGCCATCTTCCCAACGATAACTGGAAACGAAATTTCCACCAGGATAACGAATAATTGGTACACCCAATTCTTTGACCAACTCTATTACATCTTTTCGAAAACCAAATTCATCGGCCTCCTTATGATTAGGCTCGTAAATTCCATTGTAAATGCATCGGCCAAGGTGTTCGGCAAAGGAACCGAATACATTTTTATCTACCTCTCCAATTACATTGCCCTTATCAATGGTAATTCTTGTATGCTTACTCTCCATAGTAGCCTTTACCTCCAGTGATTTCTATTTATGTTAATTAGCAATTACATAATGTTGTGATGTACTTCCTATCATACTTCCAAAATTATGTATTGTCAATACTTTTTATAGTAATTTATATTTATTTTTAGTCAATCATTACATAATGAAGTATATTATATTATAAATTAGCGTATATAGGTCAATTAATAAATATGTTAATCCAAGGTCAATTAATGTATCTATTAATTAACAATCCTGTATAAACGACAAGATAACACAAAAAGAAGCCTCAAGAACTGGTTTTCCCAATTCTTGAGGCTTCCTAAAATCATTCTTTAAATCCTTATATGACAAGATGCGATTCACGATATATCAATTGCAAAAATTCTCTTTCAGTCTAAATTTTCATATCCTCCCATACACTTGGTCATCTCTTCCATACGCTCTATTGGAAATGGTGGCTGACTAATAGGTTTCATTGCTATGGATATCAGTTTCATTGGATTATCATCTGCGGCAACCCGATTAGAACTAAAATCTCCACACATTTTACACCTATGAATAATTGCCCACTCCCCTTTATTGCGTACCCATACTGCAACAGGCTCCATATGTCCTCCACAGTCAGATGCACGATCACCCGGTTCAATATCCACATGTAGACTATGAAGACAATTGGGACAATGATTTCTATGATCACTGCCAGCTCCTAAAGAAACTACCATTCTTCCACAAATCTTACAAGTAAAGCTTTCATTGCATGCATGAGTTTTGTAATAGCCCTTTTCATAGTTTTTTCTTTTATTTTCTCGATTCAACTTGAGTTCCTCCTTTAGACACATCACTCTCTTTGGAGGAATCATACTCGTATATTATTCGTTGAATTCGTTTTTCAGACAAACAATACTTATCGCTTAATTCAGATAAATTTCTTCCGGCTCTATATTCCATAAATATCTGGCTGTTACGTTTTTCTAGGTTTTCTTTGGCTCCGCTTTTCTGCCCCCATGACAAAACCTTATCCTTCCTTCTTGGAATATATAGCATCTGCCCGTCGACATATTTTTGTATTTCTGTAACGAGATGTTTCGATAAAACATCATCTGCTTTCATATAGCTCATATGTGCCCTCCTAATTTTTAGGAAATGTAATGGCTATAGCATTTTTTTATTTGTAATAGCCATCTCTATGGCACAATAGACATATACTTATTCAAACAACACCCTTTGAACCTTTCCAATATATTTCTAATGAAATAATAGCATGTCTTCTTCTATACCACAACCTCAAATTCAATTTGAACTATTCTTGAGAATATTGTAGTTGCTCCCTCTGCAATACCCTTTTCTATTACATCATATAATTTAATCATTATTTAAGAAAGAGAAGGATAAGCCCCCTCCTCGTAAGTTCCAGTTTTGTATTCACTTTATTACCACCTCCACAGTCAAGAAAATGTTAGGTTTTTCCCAATATATGTACAAGCTTTGATATAATTTGTTCTACCCATTTGGATTATCCTTAAATCAATGCAACTTATTGGTGAGATATAGCAAAAAATTATTATATATTGCATTATTTTTCTATTTTTTATCTTTTCAATTTTCTACTTTACTGTTATCATAACAATGTAAAATTTACTTTTAAACTGTATAAGGAGAAAACTAATGGGTGGATTTTTTGGTGTTACCTCAAAAGAAGACTGTGTATTTGATTTATTCTTTGGAACAGATTACCATTCGCATCTTGGTACCAGACGTGGTGGAATGGTTGTATACGATGAAGAGAAAGGCTTTAACCGGGCTATTCACAATATAGAAAATGCCCCTTTCCGTACCAAATTCGATAAAGATTTTCAAGAGATGGCTGGGAAGTCAGGCATAGGTTGTATCTCAGATTATGAGCCTCAGCCATTACTTATTCGTTCCCATCATGGTACCTATGCAATTACTACGGTCAGCAAGATAACCAACGCAGAGGAAATCGTAAATCAAGTTTTCATGACCGGTAACTCCCATTTCATGGAAATGAGTAGTGGTGAGATTAATCCAACAGAGTTAGTAGCTGCTATTATTAATCAAAAGGAAAATCTGATAGATGGGATTCACTACGCCCTTGAGCTAATTGAAGGATCTCTGTCCCTCATGCTCCTTACCGCAAAAGGAATCTATGCCGCTAGAGATAAACATGGCCGTACCCCAGTTGTTTTAGGAAAGAAAGAGGATGCTTGCTGTGTAACCTTCGAGGATTTTGCATATCGCAATCTGGGTTATCATGATTATAAAGAATTAGGACCAGGTGAAATAGATGTAATCACACCAGAAGGTGCCAAAGTGCTTTTAGCACCTGGCAAGGATATGAAGATTTGCACTTTCTTATGGGTCTACTATGGATATCCGTCCAGCTCCTACGAAGGCATCAGTGTAGAGAACATGCGTTATAAATGTGGAGAAGGTCTTGCCAAGCGTGATAATGTAACGCCAGATATCGTTGCTGGTGTTCCGGACTCTGGTATCGCCCATGCAATCGGCTATTCCAATGCATCAGGTATTCCATTTTCCAGACCTTTTATAAAATATACCCCAACCTGGCCACGTTCTTTTATGCCAACGATACAGAGCAAAAGAAATTTAATTGCAAAAATGAAGTTAATTGCTGTTCACGACCTTATCAAAGATAAAAGTCTTCTTTTAATTGATGATTCCATTGTTCGTGGAACTCAGCTAAGAGAAACAACCGAGTTCTTATATCAGAGTGGTGCAAAAGAGGTACATATTCGTCCAGCCTGCCCTCCTCTCATCTATGGCTGTAAATATCTGAATTTCTCAAGGTCCAACTCAGAAATGGATCTAATTACACGTAGAGTTATTGCAAAACTGGAGAGTGTCAAAGATGGCCTTAATATACCAGAGGAAATCCTGAAGGAATACTGTGATCCAGAATCAGAAAAGTATAACCAGATGGTAGAAGAAATACGTAAAGAATTGAATTTTACTTCTCTGCGCTTTAACCGTCTTGATGACATGCTTGATGCTGTTGGAATTGAACCATGTAAGCTTTGTACTTATTGCTGGAATGGTGAGGAATAGATAAGCAGAAAACATTCTGCATCAAATAGTCTATGAAATAAGAACTACGAAGCTAGGATCCGTTCTTATGCTTCGTAGTTCTTATCTTATTGAATAATATGGCCTTATTTTTTGTTCTTATGTAGCATTAATTCAGTTCTCTACCAAATACCAGTGGGCATTTATAATACTACCCCATCTGTCTTTGTGTATCCTTCAAGAGAACCTGCTTTTACCTGAATACAAGCATAACAAATTGCACTATCATTTGCAGCAAAAAACTGTCTCTTGCCTTCCGGAGATACACGGATCCAATCACCGGCTGCTAGTTCAATCTCTTCCCTATCAATAACTGCCTTTCCTCTTCCTGACAATACTACATAGATTTCTTCATTTTGCTTATGAGAGTGCACAAATGGCACATACTTTCCTGCATCTAGATTATTGATGCTGACCTCTGCCCCAGTTAACCCAATCTGATCATGAAGTTCTACTCTTTCCTCATTCCCAATACTGATTTTACTAAAATTACTCATGTGAATACCCTCCAATTTGATTTACCGTTGTAACATTCTATGTTACAATTATAAGGTAATACTTCTTGGTTGTAATGTCAAGTGTTACATCGTGAAAAAATAAAAAAATATCCATACCCCTTCACAAGAGTACGGATAATCATTTCTCTGCTATTCTCTTTTCCATCTCTTTTTTTATATCTGCCATGGTGATTTTTGCCATCTCATCTTCCATCGCTTTCTGAACTTGCATCAGCTTATCATCTAGCACATTGTG
>JAEZPG010000035.1 GCA_023413555.1 Bacillota bacterium
TCAGGACCATAAGTACAATAGCACCTACTATATAGAGTACATAATCCACAGGAGCACCTCCTTATTTAGTTTTCATTGTACATTATACAACAATAAAATTTTATAATGAATTCACTATTATGTCAAGTATTGTAATTGGTTTTTTATGCAATTTGTCAATTAACACTATTTAAATAGCGCTATTTTCTTTAAAAATTATTTCATTATGACAAGATAGGATCATATAAGTGGATGTCTACTTATTAATTGGATATTAATTTTTTTCTTATTATTGTCAATTATAAACCCTTAATATTACAAAATAAATATAATGACTCTATTATATGAATATAAATTCAATCGTATGACTAAATATACAACGAACTAAAAATAGAATTATATTATTCCATATGCTCAAATAAGGATAAGCACTTTCTTACTTTCTCGTAAGAAAATCCCTTACGACATAAAGAAGCAGCTAACTTGTTTTTTGTATTATGGTCAAGTAAGTTGATATCCTTACACTTCTTTGTAATTTGTTTATTAATAACTTCCAACTCATCGTCAATGGAATATTCACTATCTATACATTCTTTAATCAGAGAAGAGTCTAACCCCTTTCTCTTTAAATCAGATTCTATAGATTGTCTACTTTTTGACATTTTTTTTAATCTAATATAATTTTCCGCATATCTAGTATCGTTAATATAACCATACTGCTTGACATAATCAATCGCTACTTCGATACAGGATTCCGGAAAACGAGCTTTCTTTAATTTATTTCTTAGCTCTCTCTCTGGCTGATCTGAGCGTTTTAAACTATCCATTATCTTTATTTTAGCCCGTTTATTAAGCATAGCTATAATTTCATCATATAGCTCATTGGAAATAAAGTTATATAATTCCAATTTAAATTTGTTTATTTCATTTTTATACAAGGTAAAAGCTTCTTCCCCATCGATAAAAACAATCCTTCTGTTCTTATCGATCTCTTCAATATTGCTAACTTGCATAGTATTTTTCCTTTTCATTATTATAAAATTTGCAATGTAATAAAACAGGATACTATAGTCACATAAGTGACCATAATATCCTTATATTCTACTTATCTTGTGCTTCTTCAGCTTTGGACTTTATTGTATCAGGAGCGGCATCCAGGCCATATTTATCACGAACTTTTTGTTCAATCTCCTGCATGATAGTAGGATTTTCCTTTAAATATTGCTTAGCATTCTCGCGACCTTGTCCAATCTTAGCATCATTGTACGCATACCATGCACCGCTTTTATTTACAATATCTTCATTGGCAGCCAAATCTAGGATATCTCCTTCTCTGGAAATACCTTGTCCATACATAATATCAAATTCTGCTTCTTTAAATGGAGGAGCTATCTTATTCTTTACAACCTTCACTCTTGTTCTATTACCAACGAACTCCCCAGACTGCTTTAAGGTTTCAATTCTTCTGACATCCATACGAATGGAAGAATAAAACTTTAATGCTCTACCACCTGTTGTAGTCTCAGGGTTACCAAACATAACACCAACCTTTTCACGAAGCTGGTTGATGAAGATAACAATACAATTAGATTTACTAATTACAGCAGTTAATTTACGAAGCGCTTGGGACATTAGTCTTGCTTGAAGACCTACATGAGAATCACCCATATCACCATCAATCTCAGCTTTTGGAACTAATGCTGCAACCGAGTCTACTATCACAATATCAATAGCACCAGAGCGAACCATTGTCTCTGTAATCTCCAATGCTTGTTCTCCATTATCAGGTTGTGAAATGTATAATTCATCAATATTAACACCTATATTCTTGGCATAAGCTGGATCAAGTGCATGTTCTGCATCTATAAACCCTGCTATGCCACCTCTTTTTTGAACCTCAGCAACCATATGTAAGGCTACTGTAGTCTTACCACTGGATTCTGGTCCATATATTTCAATAATTCTTCCCTTAGGAACTCCACCTAGGCCAAGTGCAATATCCAAGCTTAGAGAACCTGTTGGAACAGTTTCAATGTTCATATGGGAGTTGTTATCCCCTAACTTCATTACAGAACCTTTTCCGTACTGCTTCTCTATCTGTGCCAGGGCAGATTCTAATGCCTTTAACTTATTCTGATCTTTAACCATGGTAATTCTCCTTTGATACGAACGAATGTTCTATTTTTAGTTATATCGTAATACATTTTATATGTGATGTCAATATCTAATTATAGTCTTTCTTGACATATTTATCATGTATTGGATACCACATAATGTATTCTATCATATTAGGAAAATGAAGAAAAGGAAAATTAACTTTAAAGATAATAGATGTAAAATTATAGATATAATACGTAGATATCATTAACAATTATTTATTTATTACATAAATGAAAAATTTATCTTTAATATATACATGAAACAACGGAAAATTATCTCATACGTTTCATTAATATTCAAACTTACTATTCTATAGAGGTAAGCTTACCGGTTTCAATGTCAATTACATATCCAGTGATACAGACTTCTTTTGGCATCAAAGGATGTTTAAGGAGACTGTCTACAGTATTTCGAACACTGTCCTCCACAGAATCAAACCCACTAAGCCATGTATTAAAATCAATAGGTGCAGAGTCTATGTATGTCTGTGAAACTCCTCGCTTAAGAAGCGCTGCTTTTATTTTTTGTGCATTAATCTCAGCTGCACCACAATTTGTATGTCCTATGACAATGATTTCTTCAACCCCAAGCTCCGTAATGCCTATAAGTAGACTTCTAAGTATGTTGTCAAAGGGACCTGTGATTCTGGCTCCGGCTGATTTAAGCATTAATACATCTCCATTTTTTATCCCAAGAGCAGCGGGAAGTAACTCTACCAAACGGGTATCCATACAGGTAAGAATGGCAATCCTCATCCTTGGAAACTTTGTAGCAGTATATTTTTGATAGTTCTTATTTTGTACAAATTCTCTGTTATGAATTAATATTTTTTTGATACTTGACATAAAAACTCCTCTCATTTGATAATACAACTATTTAATGGTACACAAAAAGTGCCCTCAATGAAAGGATTGCAAAGTACAATTCTGTTTCTATGAAGACACTTCATCCATTTTCTACGTTAACTAATATACATTCTTTGGTTGAATTATTTTAGGAGTATAGCCAGCATTTTTTAAAGCTTTAACAATTTGATTCTTATGGTCGTGGCCAAAGGCCTCTAATGTAATAGATAACTCAACAGCGCTGGCACGATTGATACTTACAAACTGATTATGGTCAAGCCGGATAACATTTCCCTGCTCCTTAGCAATTATACTTGCAACATTTAATAATTCACCAGGGCGATCAGGAAGTAATACAGAAACTGTAAATACACGACCACGTTGGATTAAGCCATGCTGTACCACAGAAGACATAGTAATGACATCCATGTTACCACCGCTTAACACAGAAACCACCTTTTTATTCCTACAATCCAGTTGTTTTAAAGCTGCAACTGATAATAAACCGGAATTCTCAACAATCATTTTATGATTCTCTACCATATCCAAGAAACATACAATTAATTCTTTATCATCTACGGTGATAATATCATCAATATTTTTCTGTATGTATGAAAAAATATTAGAACCGGGAGTCTTAACAGCAGTACCATCTGCAATGGTCTCTACAGTTGGAAGGGAAACCACCTTGCCGGCCTTTAACGATTCCTGCATGCAATTTGCCCCTGCAGGCTCTACACCAATTACTTTAACATTAGGGTTTAGCTGTTTAGCCAAAGTAGATACACCAGCCGCAAGACCTCCTCCACCAATTGGAACTAGTATAATGTCGACAGTAGGAAGATCTTTGAAAATCTCCATTGCTATGGTTCCCTGCCCAGTAGCTACTACTTCGTCATCAAATGGGTGAATAAAGGTATATCCGTGCTCTTTTGCCAAAGCTAAAGCGTGCTCGCAGGCTTCATCGTAAAAATTACCATAGAGGACTACCTCTGCTCCATAGCTTTTGGTACGATTTACTTTGATTAGAGGGGTCGTAGAGGGCATTACTATGGTTGCCTTTGCATTATATAATTTAGCAGCATAAGCTACACCCTGTGCATGATTTCCAGCAGAAGCAGTTATAAGCCCTTTACAACGTTCCTCTTCAGAAAGAGTGCTAATTTTATAATAAGCACCTCTTACTTTATAAGCACCTGTATACTGCATATTCTCAGGTTTGAAATATACTTTATTGCCAGTTGTCTCAGTAAAATACTCGCTATAAATCAGTTTAGTCCGATTAATAACTTTCTTTACTGCTTCTGTCGCTTCTTCAAACTTGTCTAATGTCATCATAGAAAGATCTCCTTTGGTTTTATTCTATCCATACATATGTACCCAGAAGTGATTACACTTCTGGAAAGGACTAGGCTTCAGAACCTTTCAAATCGAACAAGGCATTTACAAAATCGTCTGCATCAAATTTTTGTAAATCATCAATTCCTTCACCAACACCTATATACTTTACTGGAATACCCATTTCTGATTGAATGGAGATGGCAATTCCACCTTTGGCTGTACCATCTAACTTGGTTAGAATAATACCGTCAATGTCAGCAACTTCACTAAATTGTTTGGCTTGTACCATAGCATTCTGGCCAGTAGTTGCATCTAATACAATCAAGGTTTCCTGATAAGCTTCCGGATACTCTCTTTCGATTATCCGGTTGATCTTGCGTAATTCTTCCATAAGGTTTTTCTTGTTATGAAGTCTTCCGGCAGTGTCACATAATAGTACATCAATATTACGAGACTTGGCTGCACTGACTGCATCAAAAACTACGGCTGCTGGATCAGAGCCCTCCTGTTGGGCAATGATATCCACCTTAGCACGGTTTGTCCATTCTGTTAGTTGCTCAATAGCAGCGGCACGGAAGGTATCTGCAGCTGCAACCAATACTTTTTTATCCATAGCCTTAAATTGGGCTGCAAGCTTACCAACAGAAGTGGTTTTTCCTACTCCATTCACGCCAATTAATAAAATAACAGACTTTTTATTCTCAAATTCATAAGCAGTATCACTTACATTCATTTGTTCTTTGATACTTTGAATTAAGAGCTCTTTACATTCTTTTGGATCTTTAATCTTCTGTTCCTTTACCTTTTCCTGCAAAGCCTCAATAATGTTATTGGTAGTAGAGACACCGAGATCCGCCATAATTAAAATTTCTTCAAGCTCTTCATAAAAATCTTCATTAATACTGGAAAAACCACTGAAAATATGATCAATTCCAGATAAAATACTTGTTCTGGTTTTGGATAGTCCAGCCACTAAACGGCCAAAGAATCCTTTTTTCTCTGCCATAAAACACCTCATTTAAATTTATTCTATAAATATAACACTATATAATCTATTTTTCCAGTTGATTTTCAATCAAGTTTACAGAAACTAAGGTGGATACACCTTTTTCCTGCATGGTAATACCATATAGGCGATCTGACATCGCCATAGAACCTCTTCTATGAGTGATGATGATAAACTGTGTTCTATCAGATAACTTTTTTAAATATCTGGCATAGCGTTCAACATTTGCCTCATCCAAAGCAGCTTCAATCTCATCCAGAAGGCAGAATGGAGATGGCTTAAGATTCTGAATGGCAAATAATAGGCTGATAGCAGTAAGTGCCTTTTCTCCACCAGATAACTGCATCATATTCTGT
Source organism: Bacillota bacterium (assembly GCA_023413555.1). Taxonomy (GTDB): domain Bacteria; phylum Bacillota; class Clostridia; order Lachnospirales; family Lachnospiraceae; genus KM106-2. The sequence continues at coordinate 5,688 of JAEZPG010000035.1, forward strand.
AACTTCTTTCCAGGCGGTTGTGCGTTAATTCGAATACCTGCTTCCAATAAATCTTCATCCTCAACTAATTCCAAAGTACCTTTGCCACCACCGAACATTTCCTTAAACACTTTGTCAAATTGTTCTTTTATTAAGGCAAACTTCTCCTCAAACTGCTTTCTCATCTCTGTGTCCAATTCTTCAATAATACCAAGAAGCACTTCTTCGGCCTTGACAATGTCATCATGCTGAGATTTTAACAGTTCATAACGTTCCATTGTGTTTTTATAGTCCTCAATGGCATTTACATTGACGTCACCAAGACTTTTTATGTTGGCCTTAACTTCAGCTATAAGCTTCTTAATCTGAGTAAGAGAATATTTTTCCTCTGATCTGAGAACTAAGGCATCGCTATAAGTAATTTCATATTCATCAAACATATAATTTACAATAGTAGTCAATTGGTCATCAATCTTTTCGATATTACTAGATAATCGAAAACATTCTTTATCTAAGGTATTGATACGAGAAGACAATTCTTCCCTCTTAGTAAAGAAAGTTTTGTGCTGAGCACTGATATCTTCTTTTTTTGCTGAGAGTTCGGTTAATTCATTATTGCATATTTCTATTTTTTTAGCACTATCTTCAACTTCTCGTTGAATATTGACAATATTTTTTTCCTTCTCTTGCATGGTCATAGCACATTCTTCCATAGAAGATATGGTACTCTTTCTTTCTTCTATGAGACGGGCAAGTTCTTCTTTTACCCGGAACATGTTTTCCATATGAAATTCTATGGTCTGTTCATGGTTAGAAAGTGCTATCTTTAAATCTGATAATTTAGATGCTTCATCGCTGTGATCTTTACGCTTTTCCTCCATATCAGTCTGAAGATTTGCAATAATCTTTTCATTTTCTTCTGATTTAGCCTGATTCTTCATTAGGTCTGTCTGTAAAGAAGCCAGATTATCATTTAATTCCTTGGCCAACTTTTCTATTTCAGCATTTTCAGCTTGAATATCAACCAAGTCATGCTCTACATTCTTTAAATCTACCTTGGTTTGGTTTAAAGTTAGTTTTTCTGTATTTAAAGAAAGCTTTGTCTGATGGATATGGTTTTCATTTTGAACTAACTCAGTTTCTAGTGTTTGCTTTGCTGTCTCTTTCTCAGATAGTATACTCTGAAGCTCTCCAATTTTTTCTTTCAAAGTAGAAATAGAATTCTTTATTTCTTCGATTTCTCTTCTTCTACCTAATAAATTGCTTGAATTCTTATAGGCGCCACCGGACATAGAACCACCAGGATTCATCATGTCACCTTCAATAGTGACAATTCTAAGTGAATACTGATATTTTCTCTGTAATGCAATGGCATGATCAATATGATCTACTACCACAATACGTCCTAAAAGATTTTCTATAACTTTTTCAAAAACAGCATCAGTGTCTACAAGTGTAGAAGCGAGTCCAATTACCCCAGGCTCGTTTAAAGCTTTTTCATTATAGAATTGGCTTTTGTTACTGATACTGGTTAAAGGAAGGAACGTAGCTCGACCATAGCGGTTTTTCTTTAATAAATCGATTAATTGTTTAGCAGTCTCTTCGTTGTCAGTAACAATATTCTGAATGCTACCACCTAAAGCAGTCTCTACAGCTGTCTCATATTTTTTTTGTACCTTTATAATATCAGCAACAACACCATGGATTCCAGAAAATTCTTTCTTATGCTCCATGATTTTCCGAATACTGTTGCCATAACCTTCATAACGTTCGGTAATATTCGTGAGATACTCTAAACGGGAAATTTCTTTGTGATAACTTTGTTGTACCTCGTCCAATGTTTTATGAATATCGACTATTTTTTTGGCAAGGACAGATAAGTTTTCATGTGCTTTTGTTTGTTTCTGCTCCAGTAAGGATAATTGTTCACTATATTTTTCAATCTGAACAGTATGTCTTTGTAATCGTTCCTTACCTTCATCTTCATCTTTTTTATTCTTTAATAGTCGTTGGTTTAATGTAGTCTTTTTTAAGCTATTTTGCTCTAAAATAGCTTCATAACGTTGCATTTTAGATTTAATATTAGAATTATCGCTTAAGAGTTCAAATATCTCTCCTTTTAAGTCTTCAATCTGCTGATTTACAGTAGAAATATTCTGATTGGCTGCCTCTAAACTTTGCCTAATCTTTTCTTCCTCCTGATGCAATTCCTTAATTTTTTGGGAGGCTTCCTGTTTTCGCTCTAAGATATCCTTAACTTGTTTCTCTTTGGAGACAATCTCAGCATTGATAGAATCCAATCGCAACTCTAAATGCTCATTATTCTGTTTGGATGCAATAATCTGCTCATTTAAGACCTTAATCTGTCCATCCTTTTGCTCTTTGAGGATTTTCATCTCGCTTAGACGATTTTTTATTTCATCAGAATGACGATTCATTTCTTCGATGGCTTCTTCTAATTTCTCATATTCAATTTTAGCTAGGTCATAGCTATCCTTGGTAGAACTAAGGTCACTTAATGCAATGGAATTTTTTTCTTCTAATTTCTTTTTATCATCAATGATGCGGTCATGTTCTAATAAAAACATATTAACATCATATTTTTTTAACTCATCTCTGTAGTTTAAGTACTGCTTTGCAACCTTTGACTGTCTTTCTAAAGGTCCAATTTGCTTCTCAATTTCTGACAGGATATCGGTTACACGACATAAATTTTGCCTTTCAGCCTCTAGATTCTTTTGAGCTGCTAGTTTTCTCTTCTTAAATTTAACTATACCAGCAGCCTCATCAAATAGTTCACGACGGTCCTCAGGTTTTCCACTTAATATTTTTTCAATCTGGCCCTGTCCGATGATGGAGTATCCTTCTTTTCCAATACCAGTATCTAACAATAACTCTTGAACGTCTCTAAGACGGCAGTTGTTACCATTAATCTGATATTCACTTTCGCCTGAGCGGAATACTCTACGAGCTATCTTAACCTCATCATAATCAATGTTAAGATCATGAGTGGAATTGTCCAGTGTAATTGCTACATACGCAAAGCCTAAGGGCTTTCTGGCTTCTGTACCAGAGAAAATAACATCTTCCATCTTACTTCCACGAAGCTGTTTGGCACTCTGCTCCCCCAATACCCATCGTACAGCATCTGCTACATTACTCTTACCGGAACCATTTGGACCTACAATACCCGTAATTCCGTCATGAAACTCTAAGACCATTTTATTGGCAAATGATTTAAAGCCTTGTACCTCAATGCTTTTTAAATACATTTTACTCTCCCATTCTCTTTCAGTTTTAAAATTGCTTTATAGGCAGCATTCTGTTCCGCAGCTTTTTTTGTTCTTCCAACCCCTATTGCTAACTGCTCATTACCAAACATTGCTGCAATGGTGAATTTTTTATTATGATCTGGGCCTTCTTCAGAAATTAATTCATAGATAAGCGGCTCTTTACTTTCGCTCTGAATAATTTCCTGTAGGATAGTCTTGCTATCAAAAAAGAGTTTCTTATGTTCAATATCGTTGAGAACATTTGCATGAATAAACTCTTTTGCATTAGTAAAACCACCATCTAGAAAGATAGCCCCAATAACGGCCTCAAGTGCATCAGAAAGAATAGAGTCTCTTTCTCTTCCTCCTGTAGCCGCTTCTCCCTTTCCCAACAGCAGATAATCACCCAGGTTCATTTCTCTAGCACATAATGCTAGGGTGGGTTCACATACCATACTTGCTCTAAGTCTGGTTAAATCACCTTCCTGCATCTCTTCATGGGCATCAAAAATAAATTCACTGGAAACCAGTTCAAGGACTGCATCACCTAAGAATTCTAATCTTTCATTATTTTTTAGTTTATCGTATCTTCTTTCATTTGAGAATGAACTATGCGTCAAAGCCTGTTTAATTAACTTTCGATTTTTAAATTGATAATTAATCATTTTCTCAAAAGATTCGATTGATTCTTGAATCGTCATTAAATTCCTCCATTCCAAATTGGGTAGGAGGCAGATAATTATTTTATCTACCGACCTCTCACACCAACATACGTGTAAGGTTCCGTTTATGGTGGTTCCTTAATTTTATTTGTCAGTTCTCTGATTTAGTTCTTAATCTTTTTGACTTAGTTCGGATGTACACGAAAACCTGCACTCTTTCTGCTTTTCTAATAATCATACAAACATCCGTATATTGGACATATCTATACTTTATTCGTGTAAGTTCCTTATCCACTTTAATCAGTATTATCTTACTAAGCAATGGGCATATGGTCCATCTAGGAGCATACCAACTTCTGCTTTCTAAAACATCCTTTTACTGATAACTCCAGCATTGTGATATCTATGGCTAAGCGATTTACCTTGATCATCTCATGTTTCCATTCGCTGGCGAGACCTTCCTAGTACCACATAGTTCTTTCTCTCCATCTATCTGCCACATTTACAACTGGTCATTCCAAGTAGTTATTGGACTTTGGTTTGTATAGTAATTATCATTATCTGAAGCCTGATGTAATTTCTGTTCGTCAGACCAGAGATGTTCCTTCAGATTGCATCTCACGATGGACACCCTTGGTCTTGGCTGTATTCTTTCCACTAGTAAGGAGGGCTTGGAATTGTCACCCATTAGAAATGTGCGCCGCTAGGCGCACTATGAAAAAGCTGCCCCCTCTCGTGGACAGCCAATTAATTACTTAGTTTAAAGCATTTTTTATTTGTTCTACTGCATCAGCTACTGTTACGATATTTTCTGCATCTTCGTTTGCAATTTCAATATCAAATTCTTCTTCAATACCCATAATAATCTGAAAAATATCTAAAGAATCAGCTCCTAAGTCATCTACAAAGGTTGTATCCATAGTAATCTCATCTACATCTACATTAAGCACTTCACTTATGATTTTTTGTAATTTTTCAAATTCCATCCTAATCACCTTTCCTTGAATCAATCTATGATTTCAATACTATTTTTAATTTTTTCATTAATATCTTGTTGTTTAAATACGATACACTGAATAATAGAATTCTTGATTTCTTGACTCTTAGAATTGCCATGTGTCTTAACAACAAGACCATTCAATCCTAGCATGGGTGCTCCACCATATGCAGAAGCATCAAAAGATTTTAAAGTGTTCTTCAGTGCTGGTTTCACTAATAAAGCGCCAATCTTACTTCTTAAGGATGACATCATACCAAGTTTAACTTTACTAAGTAAAGCAGATGCTACTCCTTCATACAGTTTTAAGATTACATTGCCAGTAAAAGCTTCACACACTATTACATCAGCCTGACCATAAGGAATATCTCTCGCTTCAACACTTCCTACAAAGTTAATATCATTGCTATTCTTAAGGATAGGATATGTTTCTTTTACTAGCATATTCCCCTTTTCTTCTTCAGCTCCAATATTAACAATTGCCACTTTTGGATTTTTTATTCCTACAACGTGTTCCATATAGATAGAACCCATCTTGGCAAATTGTACTAGGTGTGAGGAACGTGCATCCACATTGGCCCCACAGTCAATTAAAAGAGAGACACCATTTGTAGTTGGAATAAGCGGTGCCAAAGGTGGTCGTTCAATACCTTTTATGCGACCAACAATAAGTTGTCCACCAACTAAGACTGCTCCTGTGCTACCAGCTGATATAAAAGCGTCAGCAGTACCATGCTTTACCAAATTCAATGCAACAACAATAGAGGATTCTTTCTTACGTCGAATTGCCATAACAGGTGCTTCATCGTTGGTAATAACTTCATCGGCATTTACAACTTCAATTTGACTTGAATTAAAGGTGTATGATTTTAGCTTTTCCTTTAGGATGTCTTCCTTTCCTACCAGGTAAACCTTAATGTCACTACGCTCATTAACGGCTGCAACAGAACCTTTAATGGTTTCGTCCGGTGCAAAATCGCCACCCATAGCATCAACAGCTATGTTCACTCTCGTCTGCATTATAAATTCCTCCTGTTATCATCTATTAATCAATATACTAAATATCTTTATAGAAATCAACAATAATTTTACAAAAATAAATGGCAGGTTTTTAAATACCTGCCATAATTATTTTATACTTTTGAATAAAAAAAAGATTTAAAGGATTTGAATCCTAATTCGGTTGCCTGGATAATTTGCTCAGTGCTTCCTACAAATAAATATCCACCTGGTTTTAATGCCTTATGGAAGGCAATATAGATATCTGTCTTAGCTTCTTCTGTGAAATAAATCATAACATTTCGACATACAATAATGTCACAATCTGTTGGATAAGGATCTTTTAACAAATCATGTTTTCTAAACTCCACTTGGTTTTTGATCAGTGAAGAGATCTGTAAGCTTTTATCATTATGATATGTAAAATATTTTGTCTTAAACTCATCAGGAAGAGACTTCACATATTTCTCATTATATATACCACTCTGCGCTTTTTCTAAGACTTGTTCATCTATATCAGTTGCATATATTTTGATTTTGTTAAGTGGCATAAACTTGCTTAAAAGCATAACAAGAGAGTAAGGCTCTTCACCGGTTGAACAAGCGGCACTCCATATCTTAAGGGGCGCTCCAGAATGTATTATTTCAGGCAGTATATCATTTTCCAGTACTTTCCATTGCTCCGGATTACGATAAAACTCGGATACGTTTATGGTAAGATAGTTAACAAATTCATCAAGTAAATCCTTATCTACTTTTAAAGCCTTGATAAATTCTAGGTAGGATTCAAATTTATGTTTTGAAATTAAGGCATCAATGCGACGTTTCATCTGACGTTCTTTGTAAGCATTTAAATCCAGTTTTATCAATTGGAATACAGATTTTTTAAAGTCCTCATAGCTTCCTAACATATAACACCTTCATTTTTCTTGTATCTTAGGTAAGCAGGCTATAATGGCCTGCTTACCTAAGATACATTCATATAAGTTTACAAATAGTTATTCAGCATCTGCTGGAACTGCATCAGTAGCAGGCTCAGTAGCAACTTCTTCTAAAGTTTCTGCTTTATTATCTTCTTCAGCATTTAACATAGCTTTAATGCTTAAGGAAATTTTCTTGTCTTCTAAATTAAAATCAACAACTTTTGCTGTTACTTCTTGTCCAATCTTTAAAGCATCTGCTGGCTTCTCAACATGTTCTTTAGATATTTGTGAGACATGAAGAAGAGCATCTACACCTGGTTCTAATTCAATAAATGCACCAAAATCAGTCATACGAGCAACTTTTCCGGTAACAACATTACCAATTGCATACTTCTCAGCAGCAGTAGTCCAAGGATTTTTATCTTCGAATTTCAAGCTAAGAGCTATCTTGTTAGCCTGGATATCTTTAATTAATACTTCTACAATATCTCCTACTTTAAAGACTTTCTTAGGATTATCTACATGCCCCCAAGACATTTCTGAAATGTGTAATAAACCATCTAAACCACCTAAATCTATAAATGCACCAAAATCGGTAACATTCTTTATGGTACCTTCAATCTTCATGCCAACACTGATTTTTTCTAATAATTCAGCCTGCTTCTTTTGCTTTTCAGCAACGATCAACTGTTTACGGTTACCAATGATTCTTCTACGCTTAGGAACAAATTCACTAATTACGAATTCTATTTCCTGATCAGCATATTTACTTAAATCTTTTTCGTAAACATCAGATACTAAGCTTGCAGGAATAAATACTCTTGCACCATCTACTACAACATTTAGGCCACCATCTACAACGCTAGAAACCTTAGCTTTTAAGACTTCTTTGTTTTCAAAAGCTTCCTCTAAACGTTTACTTCCTTTTTCTTCTGCTAAACGCTTGTAAGATAAAAGGACCTGTCCTTCTCCATCATTAGCAGTAATTACTTTAACCTGTAACTCATCACCAACTTTAACCATAGTAGTAAGATCGGCATTTGGGATATCTGTGTATTCGCTTCTGGTAATAATACCATCAGCCTTGTAACCTATATTCAAGACGATTTCGTCTTCTTTAACGCTGATTACAGTGCCATTCACTACCTTTCCGTTGTGTATTGTTACTAATGACTCTTCTTCTAATAATTGTTCAAAACTCATCTCAGACATGTTAGTATGAACCTCCTCAATTATTTTATTTGGGGTGGAAGCCCCTGCGGTAATACCTACGCTACGAAAAGATTTAAATCGCTCTAAATCTAGGTCATCAAGTGTCTGTATATAGAAAGTATTGTGACATTTATTCTTACTTATTTCATAGAGCTTCTGTGTATTTGAACTATGTTTTCCACCAATTACAATCATAGCATCAGATTCCTGGGCTAATTCCTTAACCTCCTGCTGACGTTCCTCGGTAGCGTTACAAATTGTATTTAAAGCAAGTATATCATAACCCTTTTTTGATATAATTTCAACTAATTCTTGAAATTTCGCATAATTAAATGTAGTTTGTGCTACAATACATATTTTTGCATCAGGATTTGTATTAAAATTCATTGCTTCTTCTTCTGTTTCAATAACTGTAGAATCTCCGTCACACCAACCTTTGATGCCTTCAACTTCAGGATGCTTGTTATTTCCAATTATTATGATTTCTCGACCTAGTTCTGATTGTATTTTGACTATATTGTGAATTTTTTTAACAAATGGACAAGTAGCATCAATTATATTAATACCAGATTTCTCAATCTCCTCATATTCATTCTTAGATATACCATGGGATCTTATGATTAGTGTACCCTTGGTACCTTGTTTTAATTCTGACAATGAACGCAAGACATTAACACCTTTACTCTGAAGATCCTTCACTACCTCTTCATTATGGATAATGTCCCCATAAGTGTATACCGGCTCATCCGCTTTAATGCTTTCATAAACCACATCTACAGCTCGTTTTACACCAAAACAAAACCCTGCACTTTTTGCTAACTTAACTTTCATAATATCCTCACTTATTTTCTGTCATTATACAATTCTATCATCTTATTAACAACTTCATCTATAGTAAGATAAGAGGAGTCAATTAAAACTGCATCCTCAGCTTGTTTTAACGGAGCAAAATCACGACTCATATCCTGTTTGTCACGAGTAATAATATCTTCTTCAATTTGGTTTAAATCACATTCTACTCCTTTTCCCAATAACTCTTGATATCTACGAATAGCTCTTTCCTTAGAAGAAGCAGTAAGGTAAATCTTTAAATCAGCATTAGGAAGAATATAAGTTCCAACATCTCTTCCATCCATAATGACATTTTCCTTTGTTGCAAGTTTTCGTTGAAGTTCAACTAATTTAAGTCTTATATCTTTTAAAACAGCTACTTTGGATGCCATTAATCCAGCATTTTCTGTACGAATCTGACTTGTTACATCGACTCCGTTTAAGCTTACAATCTGCCCGTTGCTGTCATAGGAAATGGTTATATCAGCATGTTCACAAGCATATTCAACATCTTCTTCAGATTCAGTTTTTAAATTGTTTTGAAAAAAATAAAGTCCCATTGCCCGATACATTGCTCCTGTGTCAACATATACAAATCCCAATTTTTTCGCAAGTAGTTTTGCAATAGTACTCTTACCTGCACCAGCAGGTCCATCAATAGCAATACAAAAATTCATGTTCGTTCCTCTTATTCTTTTTCTATTATTTTATAGCCATTCCAGCCATATAAGCAGTTGACCAAGCAATTTGTAGATTATAACCACCTGTTAGTGCGTCTAAATCCAACACTTCTCCAATAAAGTACAAATTACTGATTTTCTTTGATTCCATAGTTGAAGGATCAATTTCACTTACTTGAATCCCACCTTTAGTAATTACAGCTTCATTATACCCTCTTAAGGAGGCTACAGTCAAAGAGAAGTCTTTTAACAGCTTTGCTAAGGTCATTCGTTCTTCCTTTGTTATAAGGTTTACACGTTTTTCCTCTGGTATACCCGAAAGACTGATCATAATAGGTATTAGTTTTTTCGGCAATAATTCATCTAAAGAATTGCAAAATTTCTTATTTATGTTTTTTTCAAAATCCCTTAGTAATCGTTGGTCAAGCTGTTCAAGGGATAGTGCCGGTTTTAAATCAATGGAAACACGAAATTGTTCTTTCTTCTTATAGGCAGCTAGGTAACTACTGGCACTTAACACCAATGGGCCACTGATTCCAAAGTGTGTAAATAACATTTCCCCCATATCCTCATACAATCGCTTTTTATCTGCCATTAGTGTTAACTTAACATTCTTAAGAGATAAGCCTTGTAGATTCTTTATGAAGCCTTCTTTAATATTAAAGGGTACTAAGGACGGTAGACATCTTGTGACAGTATGTCCTGCTCTTCTTGCAAATTCATATCCATCTCCTGTAGATCCTGTCACAGGATAGGATAGACCCCCAGTCGCTACAATAACGCTATCTCCATATATCGATTCTTTGTTAAGAGTGATGCCTTTTACGGTATCATCGCTAATAAGTAATCCTTCTACATTACTGTGATAGTGAATATCTACATGAAGACGTTCCATCTCTGTTACTAGGGCATGGATAACGTCTGAGGATTTATCTGATTGTGGAAAAACACGATTTCCACGTTCAACCTTTAATTTCAACCCTAATTCTTCAAAAAAATTCATTAAGTTGTGATTGGTAAAGGAATAGAAGCTACTATACATAAATTTTCTATTTGATACTACATTATCAAACAGAATATCTATATCACTTGCATTTGTTACGTTACAACGTCCTTTTCCAGTAATATATAATTTTTTACCACACTTTTCATTCTTCTCATACAAGCTAACACAGTGGCCAGCTCTTGCAGAGATGATAGATGCCAACATACCAGCGGGACCACCACCAATTATTATTACATGACTCATTACACTGGCCTTTCTACTCTTTTTTTCTTATCTTCTCTATTAGTATATAATATTATTTATTCCATGAAAAGAGCTGCTCACACTAATTATGTTGCAGCTCTTCTTAATTTAGTTCTTATAATTTTCTAATATACACATTCGAACCAGATTCAGAGCACCAATCACAGCAGATTCCCTAACCTTATTACGATTGCCACTAAAATGAAACTCCTTTACTAATGTCTTGCCTTTGCAGTAACATCCAATAAATACGGTCCCCACAGGAATTGTATCTGTCCCACCATCCGGACCTGCCAAACCACTAACAGATATTGACACTTCTGAGCCTGTTGTGAAAGCTGCACCAATTGCCATTTCTTCCGCTGTTTTATTACTTACAGCAGTATACTGTTCAAGTGTCTCCTGCTTAACCTGAAGATATTTATGCTTTGCCTCATCGGAATAGGTTACAAATCCTTGCTTTATTACAGAAGATGCACCAGTTACATTAATTAACCTAGAGGCCACTAATCCCCCTGTACATGATTCTGCTGTTGTAATAGTAAGATGATGTCTATTAAGGAGATCTACTACTACATCTTCTAGATTCTTATCCTCTTCAAAGCTGTATATATAATTACCAAATCTGTGAACCAATTCTTCCATTATTGGCTTGCTTAGTTCTTTAGCTGTTTCTATATCCTTGGAAGCTGCAGTTACTCTTAGATGAACTTCCCCTAATTTAGCATAAGGTGCTATAGTTGGATTGGATTGTCCATCAATCAGGTCCAAAATCATTGTTTCTACTTTGCTTTCACCAATTCCAACCAGTTTTACCATGGTAGAATATATTGTCATATCTTGCAGAGAGGCCAGATATGGTAATACCTCTTCTTCTACCAAAGGTATTAATTCTATAGGAGGACCGGGAAGTAGAATAATATGTTTACTATCCTTTTTAATAATCAGTCCTGGAGCCGTTCCATTTTTATTTGTCAGAACTTTTGCTCCTTCAGGAACCAGAGCCTGTTTCCAGTTATTGTCCGTAATTGAGATTCTTCCTATGCGTTTAAAATAATCCTCTATAGATTTTCTGACAGAGACGTCCTCTATAAGAGGAAGCTCTATAGCTTTCGCCACGCATTCTTTTGTTAAATCATCCTTAGTGGGACCTAATCCCCCACTTAATATCAACACATCGCTTCGATTTATTGCAGTTTTAATGGCCTCTAAAAGGCGGGGTTCATTGTCTCCCACACAGCTTTGATAATATACAAAAACACCAGTCTTGGCGCATATTTGCGCCAAATATGCCGCATTAGTATTAACAATATTACCTAATAATAGTTCTGTTCCTACACAAAGAATTTCTGCTACCAAGATCATTTGCCCCCTTCGTGTAATACCTTACGATTTTTTACCAAATAATCAATTAGTGAAATAACGGTTAACACTAGAGAAAGATATACAAATATAAGCTCAAGTACATTAAAAATTGAATTATCAAAATTAGCGATTAATAAGATTGACATAATCATCTGGGCAATGGTTTTAAACTTTCCCCATATACTTGCTGCAATAACCACACCATTATCTGCTGCAATCAAACGAAAACCACTTATAATAAATTCACGGCTTATGATAACAATTACAATCCAAGCACTGATAAAATTTAATTGTACAAAACAAATTAAGGCTGCACATACAAGTAACTTATCAGCTAAAGGATCCATAAATTTACCAAAATTCGAAATCAAATTATTCTTCCGTGCAAGATAACCATCTAAAGCATCTGTTATACATGCTATACAGAATATGATTAGTGCAATATAGTTATTATATTGTATATCTTGAAATAATAAGAAGAAAACAAAAAATGGTATCATACACACGCGTAAGATTGTTAATTTGTTAGGCAAATTCATTTTCATTCTATCACCTCTCCTATCAAATCATATTCTTTTGCTTCTGTAATCTTAACGGTAACAAAATCACCGGACATCAAAGGATATTCAGCAGAAACAAAGCAATACCCATCTACATTTGGTGCATCTCGGTAGGTTCTTCCAATATACACACCATCCTCAGGTAGTTCACCCTCTATTAATACTTTAATCGTTTTCCCAATCATATTCAAGCAGTTATCATAAGATATTTCTTGTTGAAGCTCCATAATCTCATTCTGACGTTGTACTTTAATAGATTCTTCCACCTGATCTGTCATCTTAGCAGCCGGAGTATTCTCCTCCATAGAGTAAGTAAATACACCTAGACGGTCAAAGTTTAATTCGTCGATAAAGTCTAATAGCTCCTCTTGATCCTTCGCTGTTTCGCCAGGAAATCCTGTAATAATAGTTGTTCTTAGACTGATATCAGGAATCTCATGTTTTAACTTTCCTACGATATCTCTTAATTCCTGATTTGTGGTCCTTCTAGCCATTCGTTTTAATATTCCATCACTACAATGCTGAATAGGCATATCGAGATAGTTACAGATTTTCTCTTCTTCCTTCATAACTTGAATTAATTCATCAGTAATTTCTTCTGGATAACAATAAAGTAGGCGAATCCACTCTATCCCTTCAATTTTCACTAACTCTTTTAATAATTCAGGAAGTTTTTTTTCTCCATATAAATCCACACCATACAAAGTGGTCTCCTGCGCAACTAAAATAAGCTCCTTAACTCCATTGTTTGCTAGATAAGTTGCTTCGTCAATAAGCTTTTCTATAGGTCTACTACGGTATTTGCCTCGTAAACTCGGTATGATACAATAAGTACAGTGTTTGTCACAACCTTCAGCAATTTTTAAATAACTATAGTACCCACCAGTAGTCATAACACGATTTACTGTGCGTTCTGGTGAATAATCGATACTTTGTAATTCTTTTGAGAAGTGTCCTTCTAACGCTTCATCTATTACTTTACAAATATTCTCATAACTGGAAGTTCCTATAATACCATCTACTTCAGGAATCTCTTCCGCTATTTCTTTATAATATCTCTGACCCAGACAGCCAGTTACAATTAGTGCCTTTAATCTACCTGTTTTCTTGTATTCTGCCATTTCCAGAATTGTGTTAATACTCTCTTCTTTGGCATCATTTATAAAACAACAGGTATTGACAATAATAATATCGGCTTCCGATTCATCGTTTGTTATCGTAAATCCACGTTCTCTAATAATTCCAAGCATAACTTCGCTATCTACTAAATTCTTATCACAACCTAAAGATACAAAAAGTATATTCATTCTAAATCTCCTATATTTTTCATGCCTAAAATAAACTCTTACCTATATTTTTCTTAAAAAAATCATTCAATTCCTTATTATACACTTTTCATAAGGGAAAGTATATGACAATTTTTAATTTACATTATTATTATACATTCTAATTAGCTTTTAATCTGTCATTAACTTGACATTTAACCTTGTGATGCTATGATTAATGTATCATTTATCTCAGGAGGAAATATGAAAACATCAAATAAAAAAAACCTTTCTATTGCTATAGGTGTGGTTATTCTCTGCGTAATACTTGCTCTTTATTATTACATTACACTTCCGGCAATTAATATTCATTGTACTGGCTTTTGGTATACCTTTATCTTTATTGGCATTGCTATTACTGTGACAATTTGTATTATTCGTTACAAACGAGGAAAGATGTATGAGTACTCTTCCAGTCAACAAATAAAGGTTCTAAAGGAAATATTTCGTTGGTTGCCAGTTAAAATTTCTTTTATCATTACAGTTTGCATTTTGCTGATTTATCTGATTGGATCTCTTTTATCATCCACTCTAATTAATGCATCAAAATATGAAAAATTAATCGACATAAAAGAATCCGATTTTTCTAAGGACATTACTGAAATATCTTATAAAGACATTCCTATAACTGACAAGGATTCAGCCATTTTATTAGGTTCAAGAAAAATGGGCAATATGGTAGATCTAGTTTCTCAATTTGAAGTTAGTGAAGATTATACTCAGATTAACTATAAAGGCTCACCAGTACGTGTAACCCCTTTACAATATGGAAATGTTATTAAATGGTTCAACAATCGTTCTGAGGGTATACCTGCCTATATGTTAATTGACATGGCGACACAGAATGTAGAATGTGTGAGATTAGATCAGAAAATCAGATACTCAAAATCGGAGCATTTTAGCCATAACATCTATCGATATATCAGATTTAATTATCCAACGTATATCTTCGATGAACTGTCTTTTGAAATTGATGAAAATGGTACTCCATATTGGATATGTCCGGTAAAGGATTATACCATTGGATTATTTGGTGGGGAGACGATAAGCAATGTAGTCATAGTCAATGCATGCACGGGAGAACACACTGATTATGCAGTAAAGGATGTCCCAACCTGGGTGGACCATGTATATTCTGCCGAGCTTTTGATTGACTACTATGATTACTACGGTACATTAAGACATGGATATTGGAATTCCGTTATCAGCCAGAAGGATTGCCTTCAGACTACAGATGGATATAACTATATTGCAAATAACGATGACGTCTGGGTATATACCGGTGTTACCAGTGTAGGTCAGGATGAGTCTAATGTAGGATTTGTTTTGATGAACCAACGTACAGCAGAAACCCTATACTACTCCATTGCTGGAGCTGAAGAATATTCTGCTATGTCCTCTGCTGAAGGTAAGGTACAGCATTTACACTACAAAGCCACTTTCCCTCTATTATTGAATATATCCGGTGAGCCAACCTATTTTATTGCCTTAAAGGACAGTGCTGGACTTGTTAAACAGTATGCTATGGTTAACATAGCAAAATATAATATTGTAGCCATTGGAGATAGTATTACTACTTGTGAAAAATCCTACCGAGCTTTACTAAAGGAGAATAATCTGACGAAAATTGATAGTTCTTCTGAGTTATCAGTAACAGGCAAGATTAAAAAAATTGCAGATGTGGTCGTTGATGGGAATACTCATTACTATATTCTTCTTGAAAACAACGATAGTATCTTTGATATTACTTTTAGTGAACAATTAAATATAGTTAAATATGATGTTGGAGACACCATAACCTTTAAGTATTTAGAGGGTAATGGGTATAACGTAGTGCAGCAAATTGAATAACTGTTAAGAAAAGGGAGTGTTGCTATGGCCAATTACTAGCCATCAAGTAACACTCCCTTCATTTTAGTTTTTATTCATGCATTTTTCTTTTTACACGGTATACTTTCTTCTTCCAGCTACGAAGTTTACGATTCCTTTCATAATTCTTACATAATGTTTCATGAAGAAAAATCTGGATACAACGAATGTCTTTTTGATTTCTAAGGTTGCGCAAGCCTCTTTCAACATTTTTCCGTATTCTTATCATTGCCTTGCTATGATCAATTGACATGATAAGAATTCCTTGATCAAAAATAAGTTCATAAACATTCTGATAGCAATAACATGGATATTCTGACAAAGAATCACCATAATGGAAGGTTTCAATCAGGTCTTTTGCCACAACAATTCCGCCAGTATAAGTAAGTGGATATTTGAGCTTTTCAAATACCTTATTTCCATTTACCAAATCTAAAGTAGGTTCCTGTCCACAAAATGTCTCATTATCTTTCATAAGATGTTTATCCAAAATTAGATCTTCCAAAGTCAATTTATAATCAATTAGATCATATGAGGCAATTACATCACCAGAATAGGATTTCCAAATGTTTTTATGCTCATTGATTGCTTGCATTAAGAGGTTATCCTGTTCTCTTAATAGGACCGAATAGAATTCATTTTTAAAATATATTTCCTCAGTAAAAAGCATAATTTCTCCTTTATCCTAACTATCTATTGTAGTTTAATAGACTCCACACAGTTATTCATCAACATGGCAATAGTCATTGGACCGACACCACCAGGAACAGGCGTAATGGCACTGACGTGGTCAATTACACTGTCGTAATCTACATCACCGCATAACTTATTGTTCTCATTGCGATGAATTCCTACATCTATTACTATTGCACCTTCTTTTACATAGTCTGCTGTAATAAATTTTGGTTTACCAATTGCAACCACTAAAATATCTGCACGTTTTGTTACCTCAGCAAGATTTTTGGTTCTAGAATGACAGATAGTAACTGTACCATTTTCACGCAATAAAAGAGCTGCCATAGGTTTTCCAACAATATTACTTCTCCCTAATACCACACATTCTTTACCTTCAATGCTTATATTAGAGCGTTTTAATAACTGGATAACGCCAGCAGGTGTACAGGATATAAAACCTGGTTGTCCGATGTTTAAAGCACCAACACTCATTGGATGAAAACCATCCACATCCTTATTAGGAGAAATCGTCTTAATGATAACATCTTCATCTATGTGTTTTGGAAGTGGCAACTGAACTAAAATGCCATTAACATCTTCTCTCTGATTTAATTGTTCTACTAAAGCGATTAATTCGTCTTCGCTAGTCTCCTCCTTTAATTCATAGGACAAAGACTGAATACCTATAAACTCACAAGCCTTCTTTTTATTATTAACATAGACACAGGAGGCAGGATCACTTCCTACCTGAATTACTGCTAAAGTAATTGTTATGCCTTGTTCCTTCATCTTTGCAACCTTAACTTTTAATTCTTCCTTGATTGTCGCTGAAATTAATGTACCATTAATAATCTGAGGCATCTTTTCACTCCGTTTCATATTTTATAAAATGAATTGTATATCTAGTAATCTATATGTATTGTATATCAGATTGGAATATTTTTAAAGTTATTTTTAAAAGAGGCAACCAAGATTTAATAATGTCTTTGATTGCCTCTACATTCCTAACGCTCTATTATAATTGTTTCATAACCGTCACTAATTAGCTTTTCTTCTATCTTTTCTGCTTCCTCAGGCTTCGTAAAGTTACCAACTAAAACTGCAGTATATCCTCCCATCGGCACAATTCGAGAATTATATCCCGCTTCTAATAACATGTTCTGCAAATTAACTGCATTCTGATAATTTTTAAACAATCCGACTTGAATGCTATAGCTAACACTTGGCTTCATTCCTTCTTTATTTCTGACAAATTCTTCAATTGCATCTGCAATTCCCTCAACAATACGATTAAACTGTTGGTCGAATATATTATTATCAGAATCTGTGTTAATAAAGCCTACATCAACTAGAACAGCTGGCATATTTGTTTTTTTTAATACTGTAAGATTCTGTCTTACATCAACTCCAGCATTCTTAAAACCTACTTGTTCCAGATTATCATTAATCTGCCTGGCTAACTGCTCTTTCTCATCTCCAGAATTATAGATGACACTACTGACACCGCTATTGGTATTAGGTAAAGGACTGGAACTTCTATGCAAAGAAACAAACAAATCTGCATCATCAGCATTCGCCAGCTGTGCCTTCTCATTAGGACTTTGATATATATCATTTACCCTGGTAAATTCTGTTTCAATCCCCCTATTTCTTAATTCATTGCCTACTGCCATAGCAAGTCTAAGGTTGTCATCCTTTTCTTTTCTATCATTATACGTGGCTCCAATATCATATCCACCATGACCGGCATCCAAATATACTACGTATGACATACAATACTCCTTAAATATTCTTGTAATATTGTATGCAACTAAATATGTTTTGATAGTCGTTAACGATTTATTCAATAGCCTTTACTTCAGTAGAGCTAATTCGCTATCATCTAGAGTATTTGTTACGTTATTGATATCATCAACAAGCAGATAATTAGTCAGAGGTGTTTATGAAAAAGTGCCATCACAACACCTACACATCAATTTAATCCAACCCGTGCCACAAATTGCACCAAGCAACATAAGAGTGCAACCAATACCATGTTCTTCCTATAGGTTTTTCTCCGTATCATTAATAGGATTTGTTGTTTTCAATGTGATGGCATATACGGTATTTATCTGTAATGGGTAACTTTCTGCAATGAAACCATCGTAGTATACAACTACTTCATCTCCAATGCTGAAATGGTTCATGCTGTCCTTGTTTTCCACATCCAAAGACACCTTACAATCTGCTCCGTTAGGATAACCCTCTGTTTTAATGTAAATGATTATATAATTATCATGGATTTCTTCAACAAGACCTGAAATGTTTGGCTCGTGCTCTATGATATACTTCATGCTTCTGTTGTTGCAACCTACCAGTCCTAACACACATACCAATGCTAAAATTAAAGCTATCATCTTTTTCATACACACAACCTCCTCGCCAAATATCGCATTCAACACAGTTGCCAGCAGCTTAATGCTCTTGTCGGTAATGATGCCACTCTTCTTTACTTTCAAGCCGCACTTACCATCAGCCTCAGATCAAGGAGCATGATATTTACATACAGCTCTGTGTGCCATTAGGATCCTTACCTTAGCGAACAACATGAGTTGCTCCACAATGAGGACATACTCTGCCGCTAACGAAGCGCTCATTTTCAATATATCTCTTGAGGCTTACTCCAGTGACAGGAAAGCTAAAAGAATAGACCGAACAGTTTTCTGGTCGGTTTTTCTTAGTGTACTCTAATCGGTTAATACAGATGCAACAGTAGTCATAAATTCATTCTCCTATGTGAATATTTTCTACTCATATCATAGAAGATAACCCCCAGAGGAACGGGACTTAGTCTAAATCACCCACGAAGTGATAAAGAACTTTTTGTTTATCGTACAGTTATTATGGTTGCAGAACAATGATATGGATTTTCTTCTAGATGATTAGCAAAGTTTATTGTGCATCAATTTTTTGAGCTGGTTCCTCAGTCAATTCCTGTTGTGGCTCATTTGATTTATAGCCACGATTTTGACAAAAAACTAACCGTCAAAAATTGGCCCTCCACAATTAGAACAAAATATTGGCTTTCGTTTCATATTACCCCTCGCTCACTTTAGATCTCCATTTATGTTTATAGAAATTATATTATACCATAGAATAGACGAATTCTCAATTTTATAATACAATAGAATTAAAAATAATCGTTTAGATTTTAAATACATATATTGCTTTTATTGTGTTGAATAAGACCAATATAGATGCATATAATAGTAATGTATTGTTAGAAGGAGGTTATTTATGAAGGCTTATGTAGATAAAGATACATGTATTTCTTGTGGTTTATGTCCATCAACATGTCCGGATGTATTTCACTTTGATTCAGATGATAAGGCAGAGGCTATTGAAGATGATATCCCAGAGAATTTAATAGATGATGCTCAAGAGGCCAGAGATGG
The DNA here is from genome assembly GCA_023413555.1 of Bacillota bacterium. Classification (GTDB taxonomy): domain Bacteria; phylum Bacillota; class Clostridia; order Lachnospirales; family Lachnospiraceae; genus KM106-2. The sequence goes on from JAEZPG010000035.1 coordinate 25,720, forward strand.
TTGCCCAGTTAGTGCTATATCAATTGATGAATCATAACTTATTAGAACAAAGCGGACTTGTCCGCTTTGTTCTAATATTAAGAAGTTTTATCCCTACGTATCTTATATGAATTAAAAGGAGCAATTGCTACAATTGCCGATTCCTCGGCTAACGTGCAACAGCTCCTTTCGAAAATAATTCTTAATTTCCAGATTTATAATAATTTATCAGACAACCACTTAATATTATTGTACGTTCATCATCTGTTAACTCTCCAAGGCCTAAATCAAATGGTATCAATTCATCCTTTACTACATACGCCTTGACTACAGATTCTTTATTCTCAACAACTTTCTTAATGTCTTTTATATAGATATAGTCACCATTTTCAAATGGCAAATCACCATCTAACACAAATGGCAACATACCCCAGTTAATAAGATTAGAACGATAACGCTTTGTTGCATATTCCCTTGCAATATTGGCAAGTCCACCAAGTACTTTCTGACAGCTTGCAGCCTGTTCTCTTGCAGAGCCATCTCCAGGCTTTACAGCATAGATTACACTACCTATTTCCGTAGAGGATATGTCACAAGGGAAGCTCTTCTTAATACACTCTGCTACTTTTGTAAGCTCATCATTAGCCTCGAATATATTCTCTCCCGCGATACGGGCTTTCTCAGCCTTCTGTACCTCTTTAGCTCGTTTAACATAAGCAGGATCCTTCCTGGATAAGGTGAATTCAGCAAGGCCTAAAGGATTAGAACGATACGAGGAAGTCTCTCCAGATGGAATTAATTCATCGGTGGTGGTAACCGGATCATGAATCACAGAAACTACCTTAAGTATTAAGTCATCCGTTAATCCAACCATTGTTGGCCAGTCTACTATATTAGGACCAAATTTAATTGGATATTCAGGCATAGCCTTTCCAATTCCATTGTAAACACGATTCTCGTAAATAGTTTTATCAAAGAAATACTTCGGTTTTGTGAAGTTTATATCAACATCTGTAGCAGGAATTAAATAACCTTTATTAGCAGCGGTTGCAGCAATAGAACGCGCATCCATAAGAGCAACTGAAGCAATCTGACCATTGGTGATCTTGGATCCCTCTCGATTAGGGAAGTTTCTGGTGGAATGTCGAATACTCAAGCCATGATTAGCAGGAACATCTCCTGCACCAAAGCATGGTCCACAGAATGCAGTACGTATCGTGGCACCTGTTGCCATAAGATCTGCAACGCTACCATTTTTAACAAGCTCCATAAATATTGGCTGACTAGCAGGATATACACTTAAGGAGAATTCTTCAGCACCAATATTCTTTCCTTTTAATATATCAGTTGCATCACAAATATTCTCAAAGCCACCGCCTGCACATCCGGCAATTACTCCTTGCTCTACATAAAGTTTTCCGTTATGAATCTTATCTTTCAGAACGTACTTAATTTTATTATCTAAGCTAATAAGAGCTTTCTTTTCCACTTCATCTAAAATATCATATAAATTGCTATTAAGCTCTTCTATGCTATACACATTACTTGGATGGAAAGGCATCGCAATCATAGGTTTTATTTTAGATAAATCCACATATACAAGTCCATCATAGTATGCGATATCCTTAGGTGCTAATTCCTTGTAAGCCTCTTTACGTCCATGAATTTCATAAAAATCTTCCACTTGTACATCTGTCTCCCATACAGAGGAAAGACAGGTGGTCTCAGTTGTCATAACATCTATGCCAATTCTGTAATCAACACTCAAATTATGTACACCATCACCAATGAATTCCATTACCTTATTTTTTACATAACCGTTAGCAAATACTGTTCCAATTATGGCTAATGCTACATCCTGTGGGCCTACTCCCTTTTCAGGTTTTCCAGTCAGGAAAACACCAACTACCTCTGGACAATTAATATCATAGGTTCTGCTTAACAACTGTTTTACAATTTCAGGTCCACCTTCTCCGATTGCCATAGTTCCTAAAGCTCCATAACGAGTATGACTGTCGGATCCTAATAACATAGATCCACCTTCTGCAAGCATCTCTCTAGCAAATTGATGGATAACAGCTTGATGTGGTGGAACATAGATTCCTCCATATTTCTTTGCGCAGCTTAAACCAAATACATGATCATCTTCGTTTATTGTGCCACCTACAGCACACAGACTATTATGACAGTTTGTAAGGGCATATGGAACTGGAAATTTTTCTAACCCTGAAGCTCTTGCAGTTTGTAGAATACCTACAAAGGTAATATCATGAGAGGTTAATTTATCAAACTTAATTTTTAATTTATCCATATTACCAGAGGTATTATGGGCCTCAAGAATATGATAAGCAATCGTATTTTTTTTCGCTTCTTCTTTTGTAATAACTCTTCCAGTTTTAGCTTCCAGTAGTTGTGTGGAATCTACTGTGGCTTCGATTAACTCTGTACCATTTATCAGATAAGCACCTTGATCAAATAGTTTTATCATGTTTTCCTCCTAAATTATACTTTTGCATAACAAATTACTCTTAATTTTTAATTATATAGATTTCTTTCTAGAGATGCAAATAAAACTTTCTTCATTTATAATTTCTTATTGTAATAAATGAAACAATATATTACAATATATAGTTGAAAAATTTAATATCAAGGAGGCACCTATGAAACATATTATAAGTCCTTTGGATTTAACCGTATCTGAACTTAATGATGTTTTATCATTGGCAGAAGACATAATTAAAGACCCTAAAAAATACTCCCACGTGTGCGTTGGTAAGAAATTAGCTACTCTATTTTATGAACCTAGTACACGAACAAGATTAAGCTTTGAGGCTGCAATGTTGAATCTTGGTGGCAGTGTACTTGGCTTTTCTTCAGCTGATTCCTCTTCTGCATCAAAAGGAGAAAGTGTTGCAGACACAATTCGTGTTATATCAAGCTATGCTGACATATGTGCTATTCGTCATCCAAAAGAAGGTGCCCCATTGGTGGCGGCCAAGTATTCTTCTATTCCGGTAATCAACGCCGGCGATGGTGGTCATAACCATCCTACTCAAACCCTTACTGATTTGCTAACCATCGAGAATCTAAAGGGTAAACTTTCTGATTTGACTGTTGGCCTTTGTGGTGATCTAAAATTCGGTCGTACTGTTCATTCTCTTATTAATGCCTTAGTTCGTTATCCTAATATCAAATTCGTATTAATCTCCCCTAAAGAACTTAGAATACCTACTTATATTCGCGAGGAAGTGCTAGAAGCGAATAATATTCCTTTTGAAGAGGTTCAGGTTTTGGAAGAAGTAATGCCAAACCTTGATTTATTGTATATGACAAGAGTACAGAAGGAACGTTTTTTTAATGAAGATGATTATATACGTTTAAAGGATAGCTTTATACTGGATGCTGCTAAAATGAGATATGCGAAGCAAGACATGCTAGTATTGCACCCTCTTCCACGAGTTAATGAGATATCCACAGAAGTAGACAATGATCCAAGAGCAGTTTACTTTAAGCAGGCACAATATGGTGTTTATGTTAGGATGGCATTGATTATGAAGTTATTGGGGGTGGAATTATGCTAAATATTGGTGGGTTAACAAATGGGATAGTTATAGATCATATTAAGGCGGGTAAATCTATGGAGATTTATCATTATCTTAAGCTAGATAAAATGGATTGCTGCGTAGCCATTATTAAAAATGCCAAAAGCAACAAGATGGGCAAGAAGGATATCATAAAGATTGAAGGTCCTATCAATGTCGATATTAATATGTTGGCTGTTCTTGATCATCACATTACGATTAATATAATTGAAAATGGGATTATAACAATAAAGAAAAGCCCTGAACTTCCTCTTGAGGTGACTAACATTATTAAGTGTAAAAATCCTAGATGTATTACCTCGATTGAACAGGAATTGTCACATCGTTTTCGTCTGACGAACAGAGAGAAAAGGGTATATCGCTGTATTTACTGTGATGAAGCCTTTGATGAATAATAAACAAATAAAAAGAGTGTTGCCTGATGATATTAATGGTATTATCAAGCAACACTTTTTTTATGAAGTTCTTAAAATAATCCAGTAATAAAACCAGCTTCATTCACATCAATTCCTTCAGCGGCTGGCTTTTTAGGGAGGCCTGGCATAGTCATAACTGTACCAGTTATCGCCACAACAAAACCTGCTCCAGCAGAAACGTATACTTCTCTAATATTAATGCTGAAGTCTGTAGGTCTACCAAGTTTTGTAGCATCGTCAGACAAGGAATACTGATTTTTGGCCATACATACAGGAGATTTGGAATAACCAATCTCTTCTATCTTTGCAATTGCTTTTAGGGCAGCAGGATCATATGTAACTCCATTTGCTCCGTAAATCTCAGTTGCAATCTTTTCAATCTTTTCCATAATAGAAAGGGAATCTTCATAAAGCGGAGTAAAGTTGCTTTCTTTCTCATTCAAAGTCTGAATCACACGATTAGCAAGTTCCATTCCACCTTCTCCACCTTTTTCCCAAACCTCGGATAAAGCAAAATCACAATTTCTTTCTTCACAGAAATTCTTAACATAATCAAGTTCAGCATTTGAATCAGTTAAGAATCTATTTAAAGTTACAACAACGGGTACATTAAACTTTTGAAGATTCTCAATATGCTTCTCAAGATTTACAATGCCCTTCCTTAAGGCATCCATATTCTCAGTAGATAGATCTGTCTTTGGAACACCACCGTTGTATTTTAATGCCCTTACGGTAGCTACTAATACAACTGCATCTGGTTTTAATCCAGCCATTCTACACTTAATATCAAAGAATTTCTCTGCACCTAGGTCAGCACCAAAACCTGCCTCAGTAATTACATAATCGGCTAATTTTAAAGCCATCTTAGTTGCCCTTACGCTGTTACAACCATGTGCAATATTAGCGAATGGGCCTCCATGTACTATGGCAGGAGTATGCTCTAAGGTTTGAATCAAATTAGGCTTAATAGCATCCTTAAGTAAAGCTGCCATAGAGCCTACTGCATTTAACTGACCTGCAGTTACTGGATTACCCTCATAAGTATAAGCCACGATAATATTACTTAAACGATTCTTTAAGTCCCTCATATTTTCTGCAAGGCACAAAATTGCCATAATCTCAGAGGCAACTGTAATGATAAAATGATCCTCTCTTACTACACCGTCTGCCTTTCTTCCTAGCCCTATCACGATATTACGAAGAACTCGATCATTCATATCGACACAACGTTTCCAAACGATTTGATTAGGATCTATTCCAAGGGTATTTCCCTGTTGTAAATGATTATCCAGCATAGCAGCTAACAGATTATTGGCAGAAGTAATGGCATGAAAATCTCCAGTGAAATGAAGATTTAAGTCTTCCATAGGTACCACTTGAGCATATCCTCCACCTGCTGCTCCACCCTTAATACCAAAACAGGGACCTAAGGAAGGTTCTCTTAAGGCGATTACAGATTTTTTATTCATTCTACCAAAAGCTTCCCCTAAGCCTACTGTGGTTGTAGTCTTACCTTCTCCTGCTGGAGTAGGGTTAATTGCAGTAACTAAAACTAACTTTCCATCAGGGCGGTCCTTTATCTGTTCCATAAGCTCATCAGATAACTTGGCTTTATACTTACCGTAGTATTCCAAATTCTCCTCATTTATATCAAGCTTACTTGCCACCTCTTTAATATGAACTAACTGGGCTTCCTGTGCGATTTCAATATCAGTTTTCATGAACAATTGCCTCCTATTTTATCAATTGTAAAGATAATAAGTCTATTATTCTATATGAATCATTATAGCATTACTTTCTTAAAAAACTCAACTCTGGAAAATGTAGGTGTTATAATAATTATTAATTTAATTATTAAGCACTCATTCTTATTAAGAATGTTTATAATTTTTATTAAGAGTCCTTAGGATGTATTGCATATAGAGACTAATTACATCAATGTTAGTGCACTGATACAACATTCTTGCTCCAACAATATCCTCTATCTCATTAAATAGTAAATCACCATTCTCATGAATCAAAAAATCTATTCCTACATAATCAACAGGTAAACAGTTTATTATTTTTTCAACTTGAGATACTACCTTTTGAGTTAGCTTGTATGAAGTCACCTGTCCTCCCAACGAATAATTAGAACGAAAACCATTCGTTGCTGTTCGAAGAACTGCACCTATAATAGATTGTCCAATGACATATACTCTAAGATCCTGTCCTTTCCCTGGTATAAATGGCTGAATTACTACATCTTCACTACCCATAGTCATACAGATTTGCTTTATCTCGTCCCTATTATTCGGATGAAACAAACATACTTGATTTCCACCATGGCCATGAACTGCTTTTACCACGATTTCATCCTTACAGCTCTTAAGATAATTCTCTAAATTATAACTAGGAACAAACTCAGTATCTGGCATTGGAACGTGAAACCCGGAGTAATACTCACAGGTCTCCCATTTGTTATTGCCAATCCTATTTACCTTAGCGTTGTTAAAAACACGTATTCTCATGGATTCTAAGTGCTTCGCCAATCTATAATCACGACATCGATTAATTGCAAAATCAACATCTTGCAGCAATTTACCTTCTGATTTTACATATAAGAGGTTGTTATGAATCCCATAAGAAAGATTCTCATAGTATACCAGGCTTAATGTTATTCCTAATTTCACAGCTTCCCTGAAGTAGATATCAATACCACTTCGATTATATACTGCCGAACTTTTCTCATATATTATTATACCCTTCATTTAGCCATCACTTCTTTCCAGGAGTTTTGTCTTTATATAAACAATAATAGAATCTGCTACATTTACGTTTGTACAATCATATATATTTTTAAAATGAGCATTAGAGTTTACTTCACAGACCAATGGGGAACCACTTGGACCAAATAACAAATCAACTCCTCCAAAATCCAGATCAAGAGCCATACAACTTTTAATTGCAAGTTCCCGTTCCTCTAGTGTGGGTTCATAGGTCTTCATCTTACCACCAATAGTAAGATTGGCTCTAAAATCTCCTGTATCAGAACAGCGAAGCATACTTGCTACCACTTGATCTCCTACTACTTGCATTCGCACATCTCTTCCAAAGCTAGAAGAGATACATTCCTGGAACAATAATGGTTTAGGAGAAGTTTGATTTAGTAGCTTAATTAACTCCTCTTTATTATTTGCAAGATTGACTTGCCAGCCAAAAGAACCAAAACATTCTTTTACTACTATAGGATAACCTAGCTTTTCTTCAACGGCTTCTACAAAAGACAAATTATTGTAGCCTGGTCTTTCATAGGTTTTAGGGGCAAGAATGGTTTTAGGCATCGGAATATGATGTTTCCTTAGCTGCAAGTAGGTATAACCTTTATCGTCACACATTTCTATCGCCTTTGAGTTATTGAATAAAGGAAGGTTTAGATTTTCTAGCATTTGGGCTAATCGAATATCTTTGTCCCAAAAAAGGACAAAATCCACCTGCTCTTCTTCCTTCAATCGATCTAAATCATGTACCAGAAGTTCCGCATTGGTCTTTACTGTTAATTTTAAACCATGATACTCTCCAGCTTTATTAAACCATTGATACAGTTCACTATATTTATTTGCATTTAGAAATTGGTTAATTACTAACCAACCATGCAGTACATTATTGGACATAAGTTTCCTTTCTGCAACCTTATTTATTATCAGCAAATCGTGCAATTCTCATTACTATAATATAAAAGGCTTCCTAATAAAAGGAAGCCAGGAGATTACCATAGCAAGGCCAATTTCACTCATAAGACCATCTTATGCGAAGAGTTTTGCAAATGAAACTCCTTTTTATACATATTCATCTATATATTGTTCAAATTCTTCCATAGACATTAATACTTTACGTGGCTTTGTGCCTTCTTCTTCACCAACTACACCTGCCTCACAAAGCTGGTCCATTATTCTAGCTGCACGGTTGAAGCCAATCTTAAATACTCTTTGTAGCATCCCAATACTTGCTTTATCTTTTTCAATAATGAACTTACCGCATTCTACAAAATATTCATCTACTTCATTATCTTTTCCAGAAGAAGAAACCTCAGTATTAACACTTGTAATTTTAATTTCTAACTCAGGATTTATTTCTTTGCTATCATTTTGAGAAGATAAGAACTCTACTACTGAGCTAACTTCTTTGTCAGATACAAAGGCACCCTGAATACGTACCGGTTTGGGATATCCGGAAGGGAAGAACAACATATCTCCTTTTCCTAACAACTTTTCAGCCCCAGAGCTATCTAATATAGTTCTGGAATCTATAGCAGAGGATACGGAGAAAGCAATTCTGGATGGAATATTTGCTTTAATTAAACCAGTAATTACATTTACACTAGGACGCTGTGTTGCAATGATCAAATGTAAGCCGGCAGCACGAGCCATCTGTGCCAAACGACAAATAGCATCTTCAACTTCACCTGGAGCAACCATCATTAAATCTGCAAGCTCATCAATAATAATAACAATTTGCGACATCTTCTGATAATTATCATCACTGTTTTTGCCTACAGTAGCAATCTTCTTGTTATATCCTTTAATGTCTCTAACTCCCAAATCAGCAAATTTCTTATACCGATCCGTCATTTCAGCAACTGCCCAGTTGAGGGCTGCACTGGCTTTCTTCGGGTCAGTAACCACTGGAATCAGAAGATGTGGAATTCCATTATATACGCTTAACTCAACAACTTTAGGATCCACCATGATCAGCTTCACGTCATCCGGATTGGCTTTGTACAAAATACTCATTATTAGCGTATTAATACAGACTGATTTACCAGAACCAGTTGCACCAGCGATAAGTAAATGTGGCATTTTGGCAATGTCTGTAACAACAGTCTGTCCACCAATATCTTTACCAACTGCAAATGCAATATCCGATTGATGATTTTTGAATTCTTCACTTTCAATTAGTTCTCTAAAAGTAACCATACTGTTTACTTTATTAGGAACTTCAATTCCAACAGCAGCTTTTCCAGGTATTGGAGCTTCAATTCTGACATCTGCAGCTGCCAGATTCAGCTTAATATCATCAGCTAGATTAGTAATACGACTAACCTTAACTCCCTGCTCCGGTTGTAATTCATACCTGGTAACAGCAGGCCCACAGCTGACATTCGTAATCGTTACCTTTACCCCAAAGCTTTCCAGAGTGGTCTGCAGCTTCATGGCAGTTTCTTTAAGTTCACGATCAGAGACGCCTTTATTACTACCCTTTGGTCTTGTTAGTAGATTAATAGACGGAAAAACGTATTCCTTCTTAGCAACTTCATGTTCAATATGAATGTCTAAGGCTTCTACAGATGATTCTTTCGTAGCCTGTTTCTCAGAGTGTTCCTTATAATATAAGGAATTACCATCTTCTCTACTGTTTCCAGAGGTTACACTAGCACGCTCTAATTCCTCAGCAACATGCATACTCTCTGCAGTTTTCAAATTAGACTCTGAGAATGAATTAGTAACAGGAATATCAATAGAATCTTTGAACAAACTAAATGGATCTGTTTGAGCTTGTACATCATCAAATTCAATAGATTCTTCAAACCCACTTAGAGAACTATCCTCTTCCTGAAAAGAAGGATTGGCAAATTTATTACGTAGTTCTGATTCATATACCTCTTCCTCTTTTGAAAACGGCACTGTTGTACTAGCCTCTGAAGGATTTGCACGTTCAATAAGAAAATCTGGAATAATACCTTTCTTTGCTTTCTTCTCTTCAGCCTTTTTCATTGCTTTATCAGCCCTAGGTTCCCGTTGGAAGGTATAAGTCTTTGCCTTTCTTCTTGGGTTAGTTCCTACATTTAAAAAGGGTTGTTCTGATTCTTCCCTATAAGTATCATAGTGCTCTTCTTCGTACTCTAATTCTTCCCGTCGCCTTTCTTTCAATTCAAGAATACGATTATGACTACTTCTTCCAATGGAAGTAAATAAGTAAAATTCCGTAATAAACATTGATAAAATAACTAATAAAGCGATGATTACTACATAAGCACCTATTTTACCGACAAAATGACAAAGGGAGGTACTAATGGTGCTACCGATAATTCCACCACCACTTAAGGTATTAGCGCAATCACCATAAGCTTCAATAATCTTGGATAACTTGGTTTGTGGATCAGCGATTAACTGCAATAACCCACATAAAACCACAAAAATACTATACACACTGATAATTTTTCTCTTTACGACTTTATTTCCACGATTAGATATACCAAAAGCAACACTAAAAAATAAGATAAAAGGAAATAAATAAGCTAAAAATCCCATTAATCCAAAGGTAACACTATTTACGGTATTACTTAATGAGCCGCCCAGATTCAAATTACTTAGTATAAGTAATATCGAGAATACAGCGGTAACGATAAGCATAATTTCATCAACAAATGGATTAGGTTGTTTTTTTCTACCTGACTTTCCTGGCGATTGTCGGACTTGTCTTGATGCATTTGATGATTTAGTTGAAGCATTTCCTCTGGCTGATGTTTTGCTTTTTGATTTAGTGCCAGGTGAGCTGCGACTCGGGCTCTTCTTTTTTGATCGAACACTACTTTGAGCCATCCGATAACCCTCCTTACTGTTTCTTTATGATTGTTTCCTATTCAATTCTTAATACGTCATGCATGACGATGTCTTTCAGTGATGATCACTGGTGGTAAGCACACACAAATAGATTCATACGGATAATACTCCGTTATGAATCTATTTATATTATACCTTTATTTTTTTAAGGATGCAACAGTTTAAAGGGAGCTTTTCGAACATTCTTTCGATGATTATCTGCTTTTCTTGGCCTCTTCAATCATCTCATTTAATTTCTTTAGAGCTTTGTCGATTCCACCAACTTCATCTATCATGCCATGTAAAACAGCATCACGTCCTACCAAAATGGAGCCCACATCCTTTACTAGTTGTTTTGTATTCAGCATTAGTTTTTTTACTTCGTTATACTCGATTTTAGAATGATCTACGATAAAAGATAGAATCCTATCCTGGATTTTCTCAATGTATTCATAGGTTTGTGTAACACCAATTACGGTGCCATTCATTCTTACAGGATGCACAATCATAGTAGCAGTTGGCACAATAAAGCTATATTGTGTTGAAACTGCAAGGGGAACTCCAATGGAATGACTTCCTCCAAGCACTAAGGAGACAGTTGGTTTACTAAGGGAGGCTATCATTTCTGCTATTGCCAAACCAGCTTCTACATCGCCACCTACCGTATTTAACAGTAATAGCAGACCATCTATTTCATCACTATCCTCAATAGAAGCCAATTGTGGCAATACATGCTCATACTTTGTAGTCTTATTCTGTTGTGGTAGACATTCATGACCTTCAATCTCACCAATAATAGTCAACAAATGGATTTTTAATTTTTTACTATTTTTATCCAATGTAATTTGCCCATAATCAGTAATTCTATCATCTTTTATCTTTTGAGTATCCTGTTTGTTTTTCTCCCCTTCTGGAGAAAATCTTTGATGCGGATTCTGATTGGTACCAGTATCTTGTGACTTGCTATTGTTTGATTCCTTTGTCTTCGTATCCATATCATCATTATCTAATTGATTCATAATTCACCTTCTCTAATAAATAGTCGTAATTTAGTATGCGAAGATGTTGTAAATTTATTCTTCTCTTTTATGCTGAAACATAAGAGCTTTTTTGCAATTACAGAACATTACGATATATTCGAAGCACCAATTAAAAAGCTGTATCTGAATTCAAGACTCAAATACAGCTTAATGTCACTATTTAATTATTTCTAAAGCCTGTTTTATATCATTTAGAATATCCTCTATATACTCAATTCCAATGGACATTCTTATCATATCAGCACCCACACCACATTCTTCCAACTGTTCATCAGTCAGTTGTCTGTGAGTAGTACTTGCAGGATGAAGTACAGAGGTCCTAGCATCAGCCACGTGAACCACAATCGCTGCCAGTTTTAAGGAATCCATAAATTTGGTAGCTGTTTTTCTCCCACCTTTTAGGCCGAAGCTTATTACTCCACTAGTACCATTAGGCATATATTTCTGTGCCAACTCATAATAAGGACTACTCTTTAAGCCAGGATAGTTTACCCAAGAAACTTGCTCACTTGTTTCGAGGAACTGTGCTACTTTTAAAGCATTTTCACAATGACGTTCCATTCTAAGAGGAAGGGTTTCCAAACCTATATTTAATAAAAATGCATTATTGGGTGAAGGTGTCATACCAAGATCACGCATGAGCTGTACTCGTGCCTTCTGAATATAGGCAGCTCTTCCCATTACTTTTGTATAAATAATACCATGATAGGATTCATCCGGCTCATTAAAGCTAGGAAATTTGTCAGCAGGCCACTCAAAGTTACCACTATCAACAAGCACCCCACCTAAGGCAACTGCATGGCCATCCATATACTTGGAGGTAGAATGTACTACAATGTCTGCACCAAATTCAAATGGACGACAATTGATAGGAGTAGCGAAGGTATTGTCGACAATCAGTGGAATATGATGTTTATGGGCAACATTGGCAAACATCTCAATATCAGCAACTACTAATGCTGGATTAGCCAATGTCTCTGTAAAGATGCATTTTGTATTTTCTCTTACCAAACTATCCAGTTCACTTTCACTGATATCAGGAGATACTAACTCCACCTCAATACCCAGTCTTTTAAAGGTAACAGTAAAGAGATTAACCGTTCCACCATAAATTGCACTGGATGAAATAACATGATCTCCTTCCCCACAAATATTCAGAATAGAAAGGGTAACTGCTGCCTGGCCAGAAGATGTACATAAAGCTCCTACACCACCTTCCAACTCTGCTATTTTCTGTTCTACATAATCAACAGTAGGATTTGCTAATCTTGTGTAGAAAAAACCATCTTCCTGAAGATCAAACAATTTGCCTACATGCTCGCTGGAGTCATATTTATATGTAGTGCTTTGGTAAATGGGAAGAACTCTAGGCTCCCCATTCTTTGGCTGATATCCACCTTGGATACATGTTGTATTAATATGGTAGTTATTCATCTCTTTCACCCTTTCATAATCTTAGCTATAGTTTCTTCTATTGTATTTTATTATACTTCTTCCAACTTGTTTCAATATGTTCTTTCTCTGTGCCACCAATATTTCCAATAAGACACATGCTAAAATGTTCTATGGTGAAATATTTATTTATAAAGGCATTGGCCTCATCTATGGTAATCTTATTCACTTGTTCCATAATCTCTGAGATAGACTCAATTGGTTCATGATATAGTAGTGCTTTGCCATTACTATTCATCCTATTTCGACTACTTTCATTACTTATAATAAATTCCGTATTCATCTGCTCTTTTACACGGCTTAATTCTTCCTGCCGAATTCCTTCTTTTTTAAATGCCTCTATTATCTCTATGATAGTTTCAAACACTTTATAGGCATTGGAAGGATTTAAAGTAATATCAATCTGAAAGAGGCCTGCTTTGTTATATGGACTAGCATAAGAAAATAGAGAATAAGCTAGGCCTAATTCTTCTCTTACCTTTTGGAAGAGAAGCGAACTATCACTGCCTCCAAAAATAGAATTTACAACGGCCATAATATATTTTTCATTTGAATTTGAACTAACTGAATCAAAAGCAAGATTCATATGGACCTGTTCAATATCTTTATTTCTGGTGACAAAAGTCTTATGAAAATCAGGTGTAGTAAAAACGGAAGGATGATTGGTGTTTAGGATACCACCAAAACAATGTTCCAATGTCTCCATAACACTCACTTCATCATAATGGCCGGCAATGGAAATTACCATATTTTCTGCCACATAGTATTGTTTCATAAAATCAATGATGTCGGCTCTTGTAAATCTTTCTACATTTTTTTTAGTACCAGAAATAATAAACCCTAGAGGATGTTTTTTCCAAACTTCCTTTTGTAGGAGCTCATGAACCAAATCATCCGGGGAGTCATCGTACATATCGATTTCCTCCAGTATAACACCCTTTTCCTTTTCCAAATCTGCTTCAGAAATCAAGGAATTGCACAACATATCGCTGATTAACTCTATTGCACTATTTATATGATAATCTAATGTAGTGATATAGTAGGAGGTACATTCCTTACTTGTATAGGCATTAAGATTGCCTCCCAACATAGCACAATCATCTGCCAACTTCTTCGCACTACGATTTTTAGTCCCTTTAAATAACATATGCTCAATAACATGGGCGATACCATTGTTTTTCTTTGTTTCATTTGCAGAACCAACTCTTACCCAAACACCCAGAGAGACACTTCTTAAGTAATTCATATCTTCAAATACTACAGTTATCCCATTACTTAACTTCTTAATGCGAACCATATATTACAATACCTTTCTTTACGCTAAAAATCCTTAGGAATGTATGGCCACCGTCATATATTCCTAAGGAAATAGATTGCTCTAGCTATTTAACATCTTTCATACTAAAGGTAAATCTACCCATCTTATCTTTACCTAAGCAAACTACTTTTACTATATCACCTAAGGTTAATACATCCTCAACTCTATTGATTCTATCTTTAGAAATCTTAGAAATGTGAACCATTCCTTCTTTGCCTGGTGCAAATTCTACAAAAGCTCCGAAATCCTTAATACTAACAACTTTACCTTCGAAAATCTGACCTTCTTCAAAATCAGTAACAATGGTCTTGATAAGTCGAACAGCTTCATCGATCATATCTCCATCCGTACCACATACAGAAACGGCTCCATCGTCTGTAATATCAATCTTAACACCAGTTGTATCAATAATTGCATTAATTGTTTTGCCGCGTTGACCAACCACATCACCAATCTTAGTTGGGTCAATTTGAACCTGAACTATCTTAGGAGCATATTGGCCAACTTCTTTTCTTGGTTCATTGATAGCAGGTTTAATAACCTCGTCTAAGATATAGATTCTGGCTTCTCTTGTTCTTTTGATTGCTTCTTCAATAATCTGACGTGTTAGACCGTGAATCTTTATATCCATCTGAATTGCTGTAATACCTTCATGAGTACCTGCAACTTTAAAGTCCATATCACCAAAGAAGTCTTCAAGACCTTGAATGTCAGTTAATACAAGATAATCATCATCAGTATCTCCAGTAACCAAACCACAAGAAATACCAGCTACAGGTTTTTTAATTGGAACGCCAGCAGCCATTAAAGATAAGGTAGATGCACAGATACTTGCCTGAGAAGTTGACCCATTAGACTCTAAGGTCTCAGAAACAGTACGAATTGCATATGGAAACTCTTCTTCGGATGGAAGTACTGGAACCAATGCTCTCTCTGCTAATGCACCATGTCCAATTTCACGACGTCCAGGTCCTCTCGATGGTTTTGTCTCACCAACAGAGTAGCTTGGGAAGTTATAATGATGCATATATCTTTTTGAAGTTTCAGCTTCATCTAAACCATCTAACCTTTGAGCTTCTGATAAAGGAGCTAAAGTAGTAATGGTTAAAATCTGAGTTTGACCTCTTGTAAACATACCTGAACCATGAACCCTAGGAAGTAAATCAACTTCAGCTGCAAGTTTTCTAATTTCATTGATTTGTCGTCCATCAGGACGTTTATGATCCTTTAGTATCATCTTTCTTACAGTTTTTTTCTGATATTTATAAACTGCCTCATCAATATAAGGAATCCAGTCTTCATTTACATCAGCAAAATGCTCTTCCAGTTTATCCTTAATTTTACGAATATTCTCTTCTCTTACTTGTTTAACATCAGTAAACACAGCATCTTCCATCTGCTCTGGAGTAATAAAAGCCATCATATCATCAAATAAATCTTGAGGAATCTCACAGCTCTCATAGGAATGCTTTGGCTTACCTACTTCAGCAACAATCTGATCAATAAACATAATCACTTGTTGGTTAACTTCATGTGCAGCAAAAATGGCATCAATCATCTTTGCTTCAGGCACTTCGTTAGCTCCTGCTTCAATCATAATAACTTTATCTTTGGTAGAAGCTACAGTTAACTGTAAATCTGATTCAGCCTTTTGCTCTGCGTTTGGATTAAAAACAAATTGTCCATTTACTAAACCAACCTGAGTAGTAGCACATGGCCCATCAAATGGAATATCAGAAATAGCAGTCGCAATAGCAGAACCTAACATAGCAGTAAGCTCTGGACTGCAATCAGGATCAACACTCATTACTAGGTTATTTAAGGTAACATCGTTGCGATAATCTTTAGGGAATAAAGGTCTCATAGGACGATCAATAACGCGGGAAGTTAAAATTGCATTTTCACTTGCCTTACCTTCTCTTTTATTAAATCCTCCAGGGATCTTACCAACAGCGTATAATTTCTCCTCATATTCAACGCTTAAAGGAAAGAAATCAATTCCTTCACGTGGTTTCTCAGAAGCTGTTGCAGTAGATAACACAACAGTATCTCCATAGTGCATAAACGCAGCACCATTAGCCTGAGCAGCCACACGTCCCACTTCAACAGTAAGTGTTCTCCCAGCTAATTCCATCGAAAAACTTTTGTACATAATCAAATCTCCTTTATTTTATAATTCCTGTGGGAAGACCGAAACGTCTGAAAAAACCACTAACTCATAATGATTTTTTCAGAAGTCTCGGATATATAATTTCCCACAACATCCATATTATGGATATAGTATGGATAGACTAAGTAATATATTGTCAGCCATTTGTATATTATATCACTATGAATTATTTTTTACTAGATATAAATTTGCTTATCACAAATTATTACATTATTAACTTAATCCTCTAGAATAGATATTTTTGCTACAACAGGAAATCAAAATGACATATATTTATATTAATTTCCATATATTGTTTCACGTTAAACATTTATAAAGCACCTTAGAAATAGTAGTAACCCTGTTTCTAAGGTGCTTTCTTATACATTTACTCGTCTAGTAGCTTTTCAATGCTGACAATCTTAACACAAAGAACAAATAACTCTGTAGCCATAATCAAATCTTCCAGGTTTGGATAGGTTGGAGCAATACGAATATTACTATCCTTAGGATCCTTTCCATATGGATAAGTCGCACCTGCAGGTGTCATGGTAACTCCAGCTTTCTTAGCTTTTGCAACTACTTTTTTTGCACAACCATCTAAGGTATCAAATGCTATAAAATAGCCACCTTTTGGTTTATACCATGTACCAATACCAAGATCCCCAAGTTCTTTATCCAAAATAGTAAGTACAGCTTCAAACTTTGGCCGAAGAATGGCCGCATGCTTTAGCATATGTACTCTTAATCCATTGCTATCTCCATAAAACCTAACATGACGAAGTTGATTTACCTTGTCATGACCGATGGTCTGAATCATCAGCTGTTTCTTAATATCTACTAAATTATTAGCTGAGGTTGCAATAGCAGCTACTCCTGAACCTGGGAAACTAATCTTTGAGGTAGAACAGAATTTGTATACCATATCAGGATTACCAGCTCTTTGACATTCTCCAATAATCTCAATCAATTGATCTTGATCGTCATCATACAGATGATGTACGCAGTAGGCATTATCCCAATAGATTCTAAAGTCCTTAGCGGCTGGTTTTAATCTGGCAAATCTTCTTACTGTTTCATCTGAATAAGTGATCCCTTGTGGATTGGAGTACTTTGGTACACACCAAATACCTTTAATAGCAGGATCATCTTCCACGAGCTTCTCTACCACATCCATATCAGGGCCTTCTGAAGTCATAGGAACATTAATCATTTCAATACCAAAGTATTCAGTGATGGCAAAATGTCTGTCATAACCCGGCACTGGGCATAGAAATTTAACCTTATCTAATTTACACCAAGGCGTATTTCCCATAACCCCGTGTGTCATTGAACGAGAAATGCTATCATACATGATATTTAAACTTGAATTTCCATATATAAGTAAATTATCAGCTGGAACCTCTATCATATCTCCAATCAATTGTTTTGCTTCAGAAATACCGTCTAATACACCGTAATTTCTGCAATCCATACCATCATCACAAATGAGGTCAGACTTGCTGTTTAATACGTCCATCATTCCCATAGAAAGATCTAATTGATCGGCTCCTGGCTTTCCTCTTGACATATCAAGGTTAAGACCTCTTGCCTGAAACTGCTTATACTCTATAGACAATTGACTATGTAACTTCTTTAATTCTTCTTTACTGAGATTTGCATACGCTTCCATTGATATATCCTCCCAATTTTTCTCCTCTTTATTATTTCTAGTATTGTATAATACAATTTATAATTATGCAAGACAGTTTTTCACATAATAAACAAAAGAAATTGTACTTTGAAGTAATAATCGGTTATACTTTTTATATATTGGGAGGAAAAGAAATGAAAATAACAGGTCTTATTACAGAATATAATCCATTTCATAATGGTCATAAATATCATATTGAAGAGGCAAAACGTCTCACAGGAGCAGACTATATTGTTGTAGTAATGAGTGGAGATTTTGTGCAACGGGGTGCCCCTGCCTGTATGGATAAGTATTTAAGGACGCAGATGGCCTTATGCTGCGGAGCAGATATTGTATTAGAACTTCCGGTTCTTTTTGCAACTGCGAGTGCAGAATATTTTGCCTTAGGTGCCATAAAGATGCTAGACAGTTTAGGATTTGTCGACTCGGTCTGCTTTGGTAGTGAACTTGGAGAACTTGCACCTCTTGATAGAATAACAGAAATACTTCTTAATGAGCCTGCAAACTATAAAAATACACTGGCTTATCATTTACAGTATGGAGACACTTATCCAGTTGCCCGTAGGAAGGCTCTGTTAAGAGAATTACCTGATAACGACGAAGCTCTCTATGAGGAAATATTAGCTTCTCCTAATAATATTCTTGGAATGGAGTATATAAAAGCGTTAAAGCTTCTTCACTCTTCCATGAAGCCATATACCATCAAAAGAAAGATTGCTAATTACCATGATCAGAATCTAAATTCTGAAATAAGCTCAGCAACTTCCATTCGAAATGAACTGTCAAAAAACAACCTTCTCTCCCTTAAAGATACTGTCCCAAAACCTGTATTCAAAATACTTGAAGAGAATTATCAAAAGCTTTTTCCTATTGAGACAGATGATTTTTCATCCGAATTATACCATAAGCTTTTATATACTACATCTGATTTATTAATGAACTATTTGGATATGAATGAAGATTTATGTCTTAGAATTTGTAAATACATTAATCAATACCAAACGATATCACAGTTTAGCCAATTGTTGAAATCCAAGAATTACACTATGACTAGAATCAATAGAAGCCTTTGCCACGTCTTACTACAGCTTATGCAGAATGATTTACATCCAGCTATTTGGCATAAGAATGAGGAACGTTATCTACTTGATAATCGTATATTGCCGCAATATATACGCATTCTTGGATTAAGAAAAGAAGCCTCCTTTCTATTAAAGAAAAAAAACTTAAAGAATACCCTTCCGCTGGTTACAAAAGTGGCGGACGCCAGAAATATCTTATCACCAGAAGCTTTTAACATGTTTACTATGGACCTAAAGGCCTCTAGCTTATATCAGCGCAAAATATACGAAAAGTATAGTACTGTAATTGCTGGAGAATATAAGCAGGGCGTTATCATAATGGAATAGACTAAAAGAGATGTGCCTACAAGACACATCTCTTTTAGTCTATATTAACTCTTCCATTTCATTTAACAAATCTTCAAATACTGATAATGCTTGCTCAATTGGTTCTGTTTGTGTCATATCCACACCGGCACCTTTTAATAAATCAATGGGATCTTTTGAACTTCCTCCCTTTAGGAAGTTAATATAATCTGTTACTGCTTGATGCCCATCCTTGAGTATTCGTTTTGACAAGGCTATCGCTGCAGAATATCCAGTGGCATATTGATATACGTAGAATGGAGTATAAAAATGAGGAATTCTAGCCCATTCCATATCGATTTCTGAATCTACTACAACCTCAGGACCAAAATATTGTACATTAAGATCATGATAAATCTTACTGATAGCTTCTGCCGTTAATGGTTCACCTTCTGCAACCATTTGATGAGTGATTTTCTCAAACTCAGCAAACATGGTTTGCCGGTATAAGGTTGTCCTAAACTGCTCCAATTGATAATTAATAAGATATGCCCGTTTCTGTTTATCTAATGTAGTCTTTAACAGATGTTGCATTAATAAAGATTCATTACACGTGGAAGCTACCTCTGCAACAAATATCTTATATCCGGCATACAGATACTTCTGGTTTTGATCCGAATAATAGGAATGAATTGCATGACCCATCTCATGACATAGAGTAAAGGTGTTATTAAGATTATCTTGATAATTTAACAATACATATGGATGCGTTCCGTAAGCACCCCAAGAGTATGCGCCACTACGTTTTCCTTGATTTTCATAAATGTCAATCCAACCATTGTCATACCCTTCTGCAAGAATTCCTCCATACTCTTCGCCTAAAGGCTTTAATCCTTCTTGAACCATCTTTTTTGCTTCCTCGAAACTAATTATCATTGACACATCTGAAACCATTGGGACATATAAGTCATACATATGCATTTCAGAAAGACCAAGGCATTTCTTACGGATATTCATATAACGATGCAGTAATGGCATCTTATCATGAACGACTGAAATTAGATTATCATAAACTTTTAACGGAATATTACTATTATCTAACTCCATTGCCATACTAGAAGGATATTTTCTTGCTTTTGCATAGAAGTTTTCTTGTTTTAGATTGGCTGTGTAAAGTGAAGCTAACGTGTTTTTATACGCAATAAATGGGGCATACATTGCCACAAATGCTTCTTTACGAACTCTGCGATCCTTACTTTGTAAAAAACTCGTATATCGGCCGTGAGTTAGTTGTACTTTTTCTTGATTTTCATTTAATATTTCAGAAAACTGAATGTCAGCATTGTTAAACATGGAGAAAATGTTAGAAGGACCTTCCGCCACTTCTCCTATGGCAGCTAGGAGCTTCTCCTCTGCTTCAGATAAAATATGAGGTTTTTTTCTAAAAAGATTATCTAAATATCTTCTATAGAATTGCAAAGAAATACATTCTTCATATAATTTTTCAACTTCTCCATCAGATAATTTCAAAACTTCAGAGTTAAAAAATGAAGTTGCACTTTCCAATTTTACAGCTAGATTGGAAGCTCTGTCGCTTAATCTCTGATATGTGGCATTAGTAGTATCCTCATGATATCTCTGATTGGAATATACAATTAGTCGCTCCATAAGAAGCATTGCATCATCTTTTAAAGATAAGAAATTAAATAGTTGATTAGCGGATTCCGTTACTTTACCTTCATAAGAAGCTAACTTCGGAATAAAACCTTCCACTTTATTGTATTCTTCATCCCACTTTTCTTCACTACTATATAAATCCTCTATCGCCCATTTATCCTTTGAATCTATCTCATCTCTTCTTTTCAACCTGCTTGTATCATTCATAGCCTCATCCTTTCTACCATTATAATTCATCTCAAAGGATAGTATACCACATGTTGAAAGAATTAACTATCTTACTACTTTTTCTGTAATGCCACATACAAATCCATCAATATAATCTAAGAAAACCTGTCGTATTTGAATTCTCTTATTCTCACTAATAGGCAAAGACTCTCCATTTGACAGATGTAATTTGCTATATTCATATTGTGATATATGATAACTATTTACCAAATAGGACTTATGGATTCTCATAAATCCACAATTCTTCTGAGCAATATACTTCTCAACCAAATCAAGTCTATCATAGTAGGAATGTGTCTCATTTACGGTTACAACATCGATCATACGCCTACTACTTTCAAAATAAATAATATCATCTATGGCGATTTTATGTATAATATTTTCTTTTTTATAAAAGAAGTACTTATTGTTCTTGTTAATCCTTTCAATGACTTGCTGAATACAATTTTTAAATACATTCCAGTCTAACGGTTTTTTAATAAACCGAAAAGCCTCTACTTCAAATGCATCATAAAAATAACAGTCGATTCCGGATATGAAGATAATATCAGATTGTACCCCGAGATTTCTCAATTCTTTTGCTATCATAATTCCATTGTTCTTTTTTAGCATATTGCCAATTATAAAGATATCATACGAATGTCCTTCCCTTATTAAATCTAACAATCTTTCACCAGTTGTTACCACCTGAAACGTGATAAAAGAAGTACTGGCATGAAAAAAGTATTCCATCTGAGCTGCTATTCTTTTGTCATCATCGCACAAAACTACATTGTACATAGGTATCCCCCTTCTTAATGTCCCTCATGATTTCCTACACAAAATGTGATAATGTTATTTGCAAATCATATATGGTAATTATTTACTTTTACATTTAAATTATACGTGATTTATTTTTATTAAGCAATACATTTTTTTACATTGGCCTGTAGAACCTTCTACCCATATGAATAAACCATGACAGGTTGCAATAAAATATACCAAGTGTCAATTATATTGTTTAAAGGAGAGTTATGCAGAAGAAAAAACCTTCCTTATCCATTCGTTTCTTTGTATCCATCGCCACCATTATTTTAATGCTTATTCTATTGATTTTCCCTAAAGCCTCTATAAAAGGGGCTGAAAATGGAATTCTTCTGTGGTTTAATGTAATTGTTCCTACCTTACTTCCATTTATTATTGTTTCCAATCTCATTATTAATCTCAAATTAACCACATTGATTGCGAAAATGTTCTATCCTGTTTTACATAAAATATTTGCTGTTACAAAAAACGGTTGCTATGTCATCATTATTGGTTTACTCACTGGATTTCCAGTTGGTGCAAAGGCGTGTTCAGATCTGGTAAATAGTAAAATGCTTTCCAAACAAGAAGGACAATATTTACTGACATTTTGTAATAACGCTAGTCCTATGTTTATTATTAGTTATATCTCAATCCTTACGTTAAAACTTTCTAGAGATAGGTATAAATTCTTAGGTATCATCTATATCAGTGCTATACTAACAGCTTTGTTGTACCGCATTATTCATCATATTCAAAACAATAGCTTTTCTAGTTCGGATACTATATCAGTACCAGGAAGAAATACTCTTAATACTGTTGATTCTAAAAGAAATGATGTCTCTTCCAACACTCCTAAACGAATCACCTTTGCAATCGTAGATAGTGCAATTATGGATGGCTTTGATGTGATTACAAAAGTAGGAGGCTACATAGTACTCTTCTCTATCTTATCTAATGTAATACTAAGTAGCATGAAAATGACATCCCTCTTCAGATTACTATCTGTAGGGGTTTTGGAGATTACCAATGGAATAAACGTGGTTGGTACTTCCTCTATCCCCCTTGCAACAAAAATAGCCCTGATTCTTCCTATTACAGCTTTTGGTGGAATTTCTAGCATTGCTCAAACCAAAAGTGTTATAGATCAATCAGGACTATCTATACGCAACTACATACTTTATAAAATACTTAATGCTATGATAACTTTTTTGATAACTTTTTTCTTTATTGAACTATGTAAGTTCTAAGAAATTACTAATCAATATGATTTAAAAATGCATCTCCATCTAATTCAAACTCAGTTTCTTCTTCAGACTGACCTTCTTTCATCTCCGCTGTAACTGTAGTAGAAGGACCATAGAGTTGGTCAGTTATTTCTTTCTTATTGCTTCTCACGGTACTCAGATTATCCTCTAAAGAAGATAATAAGCCATTACTACGAGACTTTAATATTTCAAAGGCATCAGACAATACTTTTTCAGTAGTATTTAGCATGTCCTCAGTGTAAGATAACGCACCGGAACGTATCTGATTAGCATCTGCGTTGGCACTACTAAGAATCTGTCTTGCTTCATTATTGGCCTGCTCTAACACTTGGTTAGCCTGAGCATATGCCTGTTGCATAATCTCATGCTCACTAATAAGATTTTTTGTCTTTTCCTGTGCATCTGCTAGCATAGTAGCAGCCTTATCTTCAGCATCCGCAATAATAGCATCCCTATTGGAAATGATTTTTTGATATCGTTTAATCTCATCTGGCGTACGTAACCGTAACTCATCAAGCAAATCATACAATTGATCCTTTGGTACCACTACCTTCGTAGAAGATAACGGAGACATCTTGCAGCTTTCTACAAATTCATAAATATCTTCGATTAGTTGTTCAATTCTGCTAAGTCCCATAAAAACACTCCTATCTTGTTCATTTTATCCTACAAATTTCTTCCTACTAATTCATTTAAATTCCCTATACTTTGCATAAATGCTAGGGATAATCTCCCTAGGGACAAAATTGGAAATATCGCCATTATAGCTAGCTATTTCCCTAACAATACTTGAGCTTAAATACGAGTATTCCAAGCTTGTCGTCAAAAAAACAGTATCTATCTCAGGGTTCATTTTATGATTGGTCTGAGCAATCTGAAGTTCATATTCAAAATCAGAAACCGCTCTAAGTCCTCTAACTATTGTAGAAGCCTTCCTCTTCGTAGCAAAGTCAATTAGTAATCCATCAAAAGATTCTACTGATATATTACGCATATTCTTTATAACTTGCCTAATCAAATCAACTCTTTCATCTGCTGAAAAAAGTGGTTTTTTTACGCTATTGTTAAGAACGGCTATAATTAGAAGATCAAACATCTTAGATGACCGCAAGATAATATCCAAATGTCCAAATGTAACAGGGTCAAAACTCCCTGGATATATCCCTATTCTCATACTAACCTCCTATAAAGTATTCTTGATACTCTTACGTACAAATATATGCTTGTTTGTTTTATAGCATTTCTCTTTAGTCAGATCGAATCCATACTTATTTAAATAGGAAAAATCAGTATCTAGATTTGCTTCTACAATAATCAAAGTATCCTCTGTAAGGATACTGACGTTGCCAAGTTCAGCTAAAATTCTTTTCTCATATTCGAATCCATATGGTGGATCCATAAAAATAAAATCAAAAAAAGTTCCCATTCTATTCAATTTTTGTATAGCTTCTATACAGTCCATCTGCATAATCTGGCTTTGATCTTCCATATGGCAAGCCTTTAAATTGGATTTTATACAGTTAATAGCAAACCTATTGTTTTCAACAAACACGGCGCTTTTTGCACCACGACTTAGAGCTTCGATACCAATAGCTCCACTTCCAGCAAATAAATCTAGAAAATTTGAATCATACAATTGATTCTGCAACATATTAAAAAGTGTCTCTTTAATACGATCTGTTGTGGGCCTTGTTAAAAGACCTTCTACCGTCTTAAGCTGTGTTCTTCTGGCTTTTCCTGCAATTACTCTCATAAGCCCGTCCTTATTATATATTAAATATAACTATCATAAATAGTCTATCTCATAATCTTCTATAATTCAATAGAAAATAAAAAAATATGTAAGGAGCCACTTAGGCTCCCCTAGATCATTATCTATTTCGCTTTTTGTGTTGTAACAATCTTTCATGAGATTAAGTCGTAAAGCTAATATATGGTTATTTTCCTGCCATTCGCTTCTCTTGCTCGGCTATCATTTTCTTCACCATATATCCACCTACACTTCCGTTTTGGTAGGAAGTTAAGTCTCCATTATAGCCATGCTTTAATGGTACTCCTAATTCAGAAGCAACTTCGTATTTAAAACGATCCATTGCTTCTTTGGCCTCCGGTACCTCTACTCTGTTTCGACTAGACATGAAATCAGCCCTCCGTTCATATTTTGAAACTGTTTTATTTTTAGATCTTTATAAAATTTAAAAATACGTTTCAAAATAATAAGGTATTGGTTTGTTGTTACAATACTAGTATGTGTAATGGTACTCGATTTACACTAACAGTTATTGGTTAGGGTTCCATAATTAAAGCAAGGATAAGCTATTACTCACATCTTTTAATTCAATGGTAGATAGTTGCTTTTTGGTAGGATTTTTTAAGGTTACAATGCGATTAGCCTGAGCTAGTAAATTTTTTTCAAATAAATTACGAATTCCTCTGGCATTGCCAAACTCCATTCTTTCCCTCTCATTCATATCCTCTATATACTTCTTGATTTGTAAAATTGCCGATTTTTTGTATATAACATCTGCCTTAACAGCCATAGATATTAAAATATCTACTAATTCATCCGCTGAATAATCTGGAAATTCTATAAAAGTATTAAATCTGGAGATTAACCCCGTATTCGATTTGAGAAACTCTTTCATTTCTTCTGTATATCCAGCTACAATAACAACTAAATCATCTCGGTGATCTTCCATCAACTTAACAAGCGTATCAATTGCTTCACTTCCGTAATCATTCACACTGCGCTGTTTTGTAAGACTGTACGCTTCATCGATAAACAACACTCCACCTAAGGCACTATTTACTTTTTCGGTCACCTTAAGAGCGGTCTGACCTACAAAACCCGCCACCAGACCAGGACGGTCTGTCTCAACCAGGGTTCCCTTCGATAATAAACCAAGCTCACAATATATTTGTGATAGTAAGCGGGCTACTGTAGTCTTACCTGTTCCTGGATTCCCACTAAATACCATGTGATAGGTCATATCTGTAGTGGGCAAATTAAATTTTTCTCTCATTTTCTTTACTTTAATCAGATTAATAAGTGAGGTAATTTGATGTTTCACATCATTAAGTCCTATTAACTCATTTAGTTGGGACAAGAGAAGTTCTATATGCGTTATCTGACTTATATCTTCTTGTTCTTTACATTCTATCTCCATATCTAGAGACGGTTTTTTTGTAAAAATAGACAGCTGTTGCATCTCAACACAGTCTGAAATCTGTTCATTGCTGATTTTTTTAAATAAATACCGTTTGCCGAGACAATTTTCAGCCTGTTCATTATTTAAAAATCGAATAGATTTATTGTAGTACTGTTCTACATAAGTTAAAGCAGTTCGATCTCTTGTACCATCTATCTGTGCAAAAGCCAACAGTATCGACATCATATGATCCACAAAAACAGAAGCCATATTGGTTCCTTTTTCAAAGTCATATAGACTACATAACTGAAGTACAATAGGAGGACCATTAACAATATGTTTTGAGGTCATAATAATATTCTCAGGATATTCTATATCAGATATAATCTCTAACATATTCTTAATTGTTAATTGGGAAATCACTCTTCTTACAGTAACTGAAAGTCTGCCACAAAAAATAGAAGCCTGTACTAATACACTCTGCACATACAAATCCAGATTATCATAAATACTATTATTCAAATATTTCTCTGGCTCATCCCAATATCCATTCTGTTTTAGAATATCGCATAGCTTCTCTAAACACTTATAATTTTCTTGCATTAGAGTTACATAATAGCTATTATAAATTGAATACTGTTGCATACTAGTATCCCTCCAAACATAGGTCCAGCCTAAATACTACAGAGAAGTTCTTCCGGCATAGCCTGCTATTCGATCACGTAGAAATTCATTTTGCACCACTAAAGCGTCATTTTCAATATATTCTTTTGCTGCAGTAGCTGCTAATTTTAAAATTTTGGAATCATTATATACATCAGCAAGTTTAAATTCTAAAAGACCACTTTGCTTGATCCCAAACATATCTCCAGGACCTCTTAATTTCAAATCCTCCTCGGCAATATAGAAGCCATCGTTTGAATGATTAAGGATTTCCAGACGTTCCATAGTATCCTTTCCACCTGATCCACAGACAAAGATACAATAAGATTGATGTTTGCCACGACCAACACGACCTCTTAGCTGATGAAGTTGGGCAAGACCAAAACGTTCGGCATTCTCCACCATCATTACAGTGGCATTCGGTACATTAACTCCTACTTCTACAACTGTAGTAGATACTAAAATCTGAATTTCCCCAGAACTAAACCTCTCCATAATCTCATTTTTTTCACCTGGTTTCATTTTACCATGTAAATATTCCACTTGTATAGTAGGAGGTAGCGCCTCTTTCAATTTCATCGTATACTCCATGACATTCTCTGCCTCTATCGCTTCACTTTCTTCCACCATTGGGCAGATTACATACGCCTGTCTTCCTACAAGTACTTCCTTTTCAATAAAACGGTAAGCTCTTTCCCTATAATTTGTATCAACCACGCAATTTTTTATTGGAAGACGATTGGCTGGAAGTTCATCAATAACGGACAGATCCAAATCTCCATAAAGGATAATAGCTAATGTTCTTGGTATTGGTGTTGCACTCATAACGAGAACATGTGGGAAATTACCTTTCCCTGCTAGCGTTTCTCTCTGTCTGACACCAAATCTATGTTGTTCATCTGTAATAACAAGGCCAAGAGCATCATATCTAACCTTCTCTTGAATTAGTGCGTGGGTACCAACTACAATATCAACCTCATGGTTTTTAATGGCCTCATAAGCTTTACGCTTCTCCTTCGCAGTCATAGAACCAACTAACAATGCAATACGGATGTTATATGGGGCAAGTAGCTCTATCATACCTTCATAGTGCTGTTTTGCTAAGACTTCTGTGGGTGCCATCATACATCCTTGGTATCCATTTTTTGCTGCCTCCATTAGGGCAAGAATTGCCACTATAGTCTTACCGGAACCAACATCACCCTGTACAAGTCTCTGCATGGCAGTTGGCCCTTTGAGATCCTTTTTTATTTCTTCCCAAACCTTCTTCTGAGCATTGGTTAACTCATAGGGTAGGCCGGCAATTAAGGTATCACAGTCTTCTCGAGGAAACATTACATTTTCATTTTTCTGAATGGTACGACTATCTTTTAGATATTGGATGGCTAGAGAAAATATAAAGAATTCATCGAATACAAGACGCTTTCTGGCCTCCATCATTTCTTCTGTATTCTTAGGTTCATGAATAGTTTTTACAGCCTTTTTATAGTCCATAAGATTATATTTATCCCGAATAGTTTTTGGTAAAAAATCTTTTCTATATTCTACCTCTTTTAAAGCAAGACTTATGGATTTGGCTACTTGGTTATTGGTAATACCATTTGTTAAGCCGTACACAGGAAGTAACTTTCCTACTTTGTTATAGAATTCCTGTTTCGTCAGCAAAGTTGGTTGATCCATAACAAGCATTCCGCTTTTTCGAACAATTTTCCCACGTACTATATAATGAGTACCAAGTTTTAATTGTTTTAATAAGAAAGGCATATTAAACCAGGTTAGCTGAAGGTTGGAGGTGCCATCTGATAAACGACAAGTCACTAATTTGAGGTTTCTTATCTTCTTCATCTCTGGACTCCTTATTAAAGTCCCCTCTACTGCCACAGTCATTCCTTCCTGTATAGAAGCGATTGGTTTAATATCTTCGTATTTATCATATCGGAAAGGATAGTGTTCCAGAAGATCTCTCACTGTAAAAATACCTAATTTTTGATATTTTTCTTCTGCAGACTTTCCAATTCCTTTGATTGTAATAACAGGATCCTCAGGCCTCAAATTAATCACCTTCTCTTTGTTGATAAAGAAAGCGGATTATTCCGCTTCAACTCCTTGTATTCCTCATCTTAATGTGGTCCAGCTTCGCAAGACACACTCCTAACAATAAAAAGCTGTCGCAATATGCGCGACAGCCCTAAAGTTTAGAATTAATATCTATTATTCTACAGACAGTACATAGTAATATATTGGCTGTCCACCATATTGAACTTCAACATCTATATCTGGGAATTCCTCTGTAATTGCATCTGCAACTGCATTGGCATTCTCTTCAGTGACATCCTGACCGAAATAAAGACTAACCAATTCAGAATCATCGTCAATTAACTGATGAATCAAATCAATTGTAGTATCATAGATCTCAGTTCCTACAGAAAGAATCGAACTATCTCCAATACCCATTATATTACCTTGTTTAATTGTCTTGCCATCTATTGAAGTATCTCTTACCGCATAAGTAACCTGACCTGTTTTTACTCTGGACATTTCTACAAGCATCTTCTGTGTATTTTCTTCAACAGACTTGTCATAAACAAAATTAATGACTGCAGTGATGCCCTGAGGAATTGTCTTACTTGGAATAACAACAATATTCTTATCTTCTGTTAAGCTAGCTGCCTGCTCGGCTGCTAGGATAATATTCTTATTATTCGGAAGAACATAGATAGTATCAGCATTCACATGATCAATAGCATTCAAGACATCCTCTGTACTAGGATTCATAGTCTGACCACCTTCAATAATGTAGTCAACTCCAAGCTCCTTGAAAATCTCATTGACACCTTCACCAACAGAAACACTAATAAAGCCTACTTCTTTACGAGGTTGTTCTTTCTTATCAGCTTCCTTTTGATCCTTTTTAAGCTGAGCTGCCGCCACCTTCTCTGCGTCTTTTATTAAGCGTTCCTCATGTTCTTCTCGCATGTTATCTATTTTCATCTTAGTTAAAGAACCAAAGGTTAAAGCTTTTTGAATTGCTAAGCCTGGGTCATTTGTATGAACATGTACTTTTACAATATCATCATCTGATACTACAACAATAGAATCTCCTATAGATTCTAAAAATACTTTAAATTCATTCTCAGATTTATTATCATATGGTTTTTCCAACATGATAATAAATTCTGTACAATAGCCAAATTTAATATCATTTGTGCTGGCATTCTCTATATTTACAGTACCAGTTGCCTTCACAACAGGTTTAATCTCAATATTTACTTCTTTACCGCATAATGCATCAAAGGCTCCACGTAATATGGTTACCAATCCCTGTCCACCAGAATCCACTACTCCTGCTTCTTTCAAAACCGGAAGCAACTCTGGTGTCTGCTGTAACACTACCTCCATATGATCTAAAACCTGCTTGCAGAATACAATCAAATCATTGGTTTCGCCAACTAGTTCTGCAGCTTTTGTGGCCCCACCTCTAGCAACAGTCAGAATTGTACCTTCCTTTGGTTTCATAACTGCTTTATATGCAGTTTCCACAGCTTTTTGGAAAGCATTAGACATAATCGTTACATTAATCTGATCATGATCTTTTATCTCTTTCGTAAATCCCCTAAAGAGCTGAGATAAGATAACACCTGAGTTACCTCTTGCTCCTCTTAAAGAACCACTTGAAATTGCCTTCGCAACGGTCTCCATCGTCACTACATTAAGCTCACTAACTTCTTTCGCTGCAGACATAATTGTTAATGTCATATTGGTTCCTGTATCACCGTCTGGTACAGGGAATACATTCAATTCATTAATATATTCCTTTTGTGCTTCGATGCTTTGAGCTCCAGCTAGAAAACATTTTTGAAGGGTCTTAGCATCTATATTCTTTATAACCACTGAACTGTTCCTCCTTAAAAGTTACCTATCAATAAAATTAGTCTATAACACGCACACCTTCTACATAAATACGTATCTTTTCAACTTCGATTCCAGTATACTCTTCTACGTTATACTTTACATTGCTAACAAGATTTTCTGCAACTGCAGAAATGCTAACACCATATGCTACAACTATATGAAGATCGATGCTTATTTTATTCTCTTCTATAACAACATTAACACCGTGGCTAATATTTTCTCTTTTTAAAAGATTTACAAATCCATCTTTCACATTAACTGAAGCCATTCCTACGACACCAAAGCATTCTACTGCAGCAGAGCCCGCATATTTTGCTATGACATCATTGTCGATTAATATTTCACCAATTTGAGTATTCATATGTCCTTTCATATTAACCCTCCAATTCAATATATTATCAAGTCTCCCTGATTTGGCGCATATTATTTCTATATTATACCCTTTTTTTATGAAAAAAGAAATATATATTTTAAAATATCAAATAACAATCACTCTTACGCCTATGATTTCAATCACTTGCATATATTATACAAATATGTTGTGATTATTCACATAATATACGGGCGTGATAATATGAGAAGAATGATTGGATTTATCCTATTTTGGATGGCCATTGGTATGACCATAATGCTATTTATAACAAACGGACTTCTTGCAATCGCTATTATTATAGGCTTTTTAATACTAGGATATAATTTATTCTGCAACTAAAATCTTTTTGTTATTCTTAGTTAGTTTACATGTATAAAAGGGATTCAAAACACAAATGCATTTTGAATCCCTCTCTACTCGTATAATGCTAAAATATATGTTCATTAAGCACGCTCAACTAAACCTGATTTAAGGCATGAAGTACAAACATACATCTTCTTTGAAGCTCCATTAACATTAACCTTAACAGATTTAACATTAGATTTCCACATTTTATTGCTTCTTCTATGTGAATGACTCACAGCAATACCAAAGTGAGCACCTTTTTCGCAAATTGCACATTTAGCCATTGAATGCACCTCCTTAGCGTAACTTCTTGCAATTTTTGCAAGTAATATTACAGTGTCAATACGACTTACACACAAAAAGTATTGTATCAGAACAATAATAATTATGCAAGTCTTTTTACAAATTTTCTTTATCTACTTTCTATTCTTCAGTGGCTGCTGAATCATTCGTAGTTTTATCATCTTTACCTTTTGAGAATTTATTAACAAAATCAGGAACCATATCTAATACCTTTGTGAGACTATCCTGATTCTTTACATTTACAAGCTTAGTTGTACCATCCTTAATCACCAGAACTGAACTTGGGGTAATTTTTCCACCAAGTCCTCCACCACCATTATTCTTTTTGCTATCGTTTTGAGAGGCTCCAGCACCAACAGCAAAGCTTACATCCACAAGTGGAAGGATAATAGTACCATCATCAAATTTAATCGCATCACCCACAACTGTCTTAGTTGTAATAAAACTATCCATTCCCTTAAATAAAGATTCTAATGCACTACTAAAATTATTATCTGCCATTATAATTCCTCCTTCAATTTCATAATATTATTTCTAACATTCTTAATATCTTTGTCTCTAATCACCTTAATTGCAATAACTAGTATTGTGAATACTCGTATTCTTCCTCTAGCGTACAGCTCTCCTTCAAATCGTTTTTCATCGAAATCAGGCTGTAGTTGTAGTTTATGGATGACTGGCGGATAAACTGCATATATGGCACCTAACAATTGACCTGTACTGGCCGGATCTCCAGTGCCAAACCGAAGTTTCATAACAAGTTTTCTTGGTTTAATATGGCTTAAAATACGTTTTAGATACATCCAAGCCTTTTTAAATCCAGCCCTGTTGGTTTGATCTTTTAAAAAAGCTTTCATCTTACTTAACTTCTCTAAGACACCTTTGATTGATAAAGTAATACTTTTGAATTTATCTTTTATTATGTGTATCAGAGAATTCAAGTGTTTTGGTATACCTTTTATTTTATTAAAAGCAATTACAAACTTATTAGGCTTAATTTTCCTTTGGTTAAAGTGATCAGTCTTCTCTTCAGCAACAGTTTTTTCGTTTATTATAGGCCCTGTCTTTGATAAAATCACGCTCTCGGATTTAGTCTTATCCGAATTCTTTATCATAGGTTTGTCTATGGTTAAGTTCTCATTATGCTCTACTACATTATTTGCCTTTTTCTCTTTTATAAGCTTCTTCTTTTGTCGTTTTTTCTTTTTCTTTGGCTTGTCACTTACTATTAATTTACCACAAATACGAGCTGAATATGTGAATTTTTCATCTTTATAATCACATTTAATGGATAGAATACCAAATAACCATTTAACTCTAGCTTTTAACCAGGTCTCATCTTCCTTTTTTGCTTTCACTTTATATCGGATAGGTACAAAAAGAACTAAGAGAGTAATAAATAGAGCAAATCCCAGGATAGAAAGAAGAACGATTCCAAAGATTTTAAATATAAGTAACACAATTCTTAGCAACGTTTCACATCCTATCCTTAACTATTTTTTAGGTAGTCGTAAAAAAATACCTCGGGTTCAAAATTGTCCGTATTATGATAGATATCCAAAGCGATATCTTCTATTAAACGAACTGCACTTTCCCTACCATAGGCTAATCCAATAATTGAAATCTGTTTATTTTTATAATATCGAAACAACAGTTCATTGACGTTAATGATATCAAATAAATTATCCAGATTTGACGCTATGCATATACAATATACCTCAAGTAGTGGTTTACCCTTATCAATTCTGTTTTTCAGTTTAGCTTCATTTTTACGAGCTTTTTCATCTAAATATAAATTCGGATACCATTTAATCATATGACGCTCCCATCCTACAATTCACTCTACTCATCCTCAGCCATTAAGGTAAGTAATAATTCTTTGGCTACAGATTTCTCAGCTTCATTCTGACACTGGTATAAAGAATTCTCAATGTATTGCTGCACTTCCCTACTATTATTAAAAAAGACCGGTAATTTACTTAGCGTAGCTGCCATCACAGCCCGATTGATACATTGAGGATTAGTTTTAAATAGTTCTGATAAGTCACTGACTAGATGATTCATCTGATATTCCAGATAATCACTTGTTACCTTATGACTTTCCCTCTCCTGGTGGATATCTACAAATATGCTATTCCCACACAATTTATCTGCCAGTAGAAGGCATTCTATGTGAGTATCTATGGCAATAGATTGCGCCAGTTCCCAGAAACTATCTTTAATAATAGATAAACCTCCTGAGAGGTACTGATAGTCTTCAATATGCTGTTCCTGAATACCTAACAATTGATCAAATAGATCACTTAGTTTAACTTCTAATTCCTCTGTAATTGTAGAATCCATATGCTCTAAGGTAGCTGTAATAATTTTTATGCAGTTGTCATTCACCTTTTGATTTACATTAAGCACATATGGTCTTAGTAGAAGTAGGACATATAATCCATTTACTACCTTTTCCAATTGATAGTACAAATTTGAGTATATCGAGATAACCTCTACTGCATTTTTTAATACTTTACAGCATTCTTCAAATTCTATTTTGGATAGGCATGTATAATCCATCTCCTTAAGAGTATTAATGCAATCGTCAAAAAAAGCAGAATTATGCTTATTCTCTTTTGCGCTATACACCATACCACTGGTCCGGAGCATATAGATAAAGGTGTCTATACTGCTCTTATTAGCGTCCTTATAACAATTAAAACTTTCCTTAATATATTCAAAGTATTTACTCTTCAGAATGCGAATTGGAAGTTGTGCAACAACCTCTTGAATTCGTCTGTTAATTTGTACATTATCCTTTGTAGCAAAGATATATTGATACAATCTTTGAGTAAACATCTCATCGGAAATGAGCTCAGTACTAGGTTCAAACTCCAATTCCATCCGATTTAGTACATATTCATAAATCTGTAACTGATCAGCATACATAGTAAGATAATTCATCTTTTCCATAACTTCTGTACGCATAGCATCAATTTGTTGAATATGTAGCTCTCGAAATGTGCCATTATCACCTGTTTTCAGAACTTCCTCCATCCATTTCACGAGTTCTTTTACTACTATGAGAGCATCTTCTTCTAATTGATCCTCTTCGTCTATAATTTCCTTAAGGCTATAGAATTCCATAGCAGACTGTAATAGGGAATACTCATATAGCAAACCTGATAACTCACCAGCATATTGTGGTAATACTGTTTCTAGATTTTTTCCATCATTTATTTGTTTAATCAATTCTCTGTATTTTCTATACATATTTATTTCTCCAGTTTTCTAAACTTTATAAATGTAAACAACCCATATGCAAGTACTAAAATTCCTATAGTATAAATAATATCTGTAAAACGGATTGTCTTTACTCCTAGTATTATATCAGTAATACCACCAATAAACCAGTAATTTGGTATTTTTTTTACTATCTGTGATACTGTCTCTGACTGAAATTGTCCCAGAATCCCCAGAATACTAATACTACCCAAACTAAGGATAATTAAAAATCCTACAAATTGATATCCTATTTTGCTTAAGATATGTCTCCTCAAACAAGTAAAAAGTAAAGTAACCGCCAACATAAAACTACTAACCAAACTAATAAGGTAGAACAGATGAGTACTAATCGGTATCGATAATTGAGTAACCAAATACCAGACGACTAACATAGCCATCACACTCTCTATAAGGATAAGTGTAATATGATCCGCTAATTCCATGGTCCAGGAGGAGATTGTTGAAAGGCGAGTACGCTTTTCTACTATAAGGCTTTTATCCATGGAGGTGATAACCTGCATGATTAAAAAAGCAAGAAAAACACTACTTAGCGCAAGAAATAGTTCTGTACTAATAATATTGTTAGCAATATCGTTGGCTGATTGAGCACCGTCCTCTGTTATGTTATAAAACTTATATTCAAAGGCAAAGGCCTCTTCCTGATTCTCATACTCCGTGTCTATAAACTTGTTATAATCTATGCTATATACAAGATTATCATATTGAGGAAACGTCTTGTGAAGGAGCTCCCCTTCTTTTATTACAATATCCTTAATCATAGCCTGAGCAAAAAGATCTGATAAAATAGACGCATATTGGTTTTGACCTAAATATACCATTTTGACAAGTTTAGAAAATTCATAGTGATTTACAGATTCTTCAAAACCATTGTTTATAACAAAATAGGCATAAATGCGTTCTTTTCTCAAGTTATTCATTTGTTCTTCTTCTGTACCCGGTTGTAAGACAACACTTGTTAATGCGGAAAGCCTGTCCACCACTGTTTTTGATAGAGTACTGTTGTCCAAATCCACGATTCCAACAGGAATACTGCTTTTCTTTTCATAATCTCTAATCAATCCAGAACAAACAATACTGAGAAGTAATGTAATTACGCAAAAACTGATGATCCCTATATAATTAGAAGCTATGTTTTTTAAATTAACTTTAATCAGGGATAGTAATTTACTTAGTTGTCTCATTCTATCTCCCTCCTTCTATCTTGGTGGCGAAGAATAAAACAAGATAACCCATAAAGTAATAAAACAGTAAATATCATAATCAGTGTAAAGCAGCCAATATTAATTAAATTAGTTCCATTTCCGAATTTTATAAGATTCTGTATGATATAAAAAGTTGGAGTTAACCTACTGTATAATAAAAATTGTTCTGGCAAAAGTGAAATTGGAATTAATATGCCACCAATAATAGATAATAATATAAGTCCAAAGGTACATATTACAGCATACTGTTGACTGTTACTACAGAGTATAGAAATAAATAGAAAGAACATATTTGCTAACAGAATACACAAATCTATATATAGGTATGTTCCGAAGGAAACATTGCAATGCATAAAACTTGAAACCACCTGCAAAAGCAGATTAAAACAAAGCATCCATATGATAGCATTCATTATTAGAATCGTTGCTGTAATACTGTAAATAGAATGACCTGCTATACGTAACCTATCAAAAGTCCTCATTTGTCTTTCCTTTAAAAACCTGTTTCCACTCAAACTGGCTGTTAACAATATGAATAACACTAATATTGCCCATATATAATACTGCTGTATAGGAGTAGAAGGTATCTCGAGAACTTCATTTTTCATAAAAAACTTATCTCTATTTAACACTAGTTGGACCAAGTCAATGGAAGTGTCTACATTCATCTTATTTCTAGCGTCTTCTCCCATACGATAAACTCCACCGAGACGATAAAGTCCACCAGAAACCACCTGTACATTAGTAATATATGTACCATAACTATCTAAAATATTTTTCAAAAGTACAGAATACATCATATTTGATGTATTCATATTTACATCAATTGTAATATACTCCGCTCCCATTAAACTTTTTGAAAAGTTTTGGGGGATTACTAGATAAGCTAATAACTTTCCTTGGTCAAAGTGCACTTCCATGTTTTTCTGAGTATCATAGATAATATTAGCAAACTTAGTAATGCTATCTGTATTTTTAAAATAGTTTAGAATCAACTTCGAGTAGAACGAATTATCATGATCTACGACCCCTATGGTAATATTGGGGGTAACCTCTGTTTCCTCTTGTGGCTTAGATCCTGCAGTTAGGGCCAAAGCCCCAACTATCAGAACCGTAATTATAAAAAATATTAAATTCTTTTTACTAGACAATAACTCTTTTATTGTCTTGATGATATAACCAGACATAGTCTCTCCTATCGAGGTGCTAATACCCAAGAATCAAACCATCTTAAGAAATTGTCTACATACCATTTATGAACAGTCATGCCACTTAACACTGGATAAAACATAAAGAATAGCACCACGGTAAGCGCCACAAATA
Source organism: Bacillota bacterium (assembly GCA_023413555.1). Classification (GTDB taxonomy): domain Bacteria; phylum Bacillota; class Clostridia; order Lachnospirales; family Lachnospiraceae; genus KM106-2. Next base: position 63,831 of record JAEZPG010000035.1, read on the forward strand.
AGATAATCCAAGGTTTTAATTTAGGATGTTTAGTCATTAAATGATAGATGCAAAATACAATCATTAGAACCACAAATGGTACACTTGGGAAATAATGATAGATAAAGGTACACCTTGAAACAAGAACCCATGGTAGATACTGAGCAATATAACCAATTAAGAGGAAGGTTCCTCTTCTATCTTTCTCACGGATTGTATAATAGATTGTCCCAACAAATGCAACCAAACCGCTCCACCAAAGCAATGGATTACCAAAAGAACTGATACCTTCTGTAAATGTTGTATTAATATCCCGTGCAAAATAATAGATTGGTCTAACAAGAATCGGCCACTGGAACCAAGTAGACGAAAATGGATGGGTGGCATCAAGGTGAGCATGGTAGTTAAACATAGCACTTTGATTCTTCCACATTCTCTCCAAAAGTCCTAGATTCTCTGTCGAATACTTATCGATAAATGGGATATAGGATAAGGTATAAATGATAAACGGAATAATAATAAATACCAACACACAGAATAGTAATGTTATTAAAGTATTTTTTTTAAATTTACTCTGAACCAAAGAATGATCAATACCATTGGTTGATCCATCTGGATCATAACAGGCATATTTATATTCACTGTATCGATGATACAGATTTACAAAGAATATTGCCGCCAGTCCTATTGCTGCATAGGCTCCTGTAACCTTACTTGCAATAGCAAGTCCTGTGGAGACACCGCAAAGACCCAAAGGTAATAAACTCTTGTACAGTTTTTGATCATAATAACTTGTCGTAATATATTGATACATGAAGTAATACATCAAGATGATGAAAAACGTAATATATACATCTATTGTTGCGATTCTCGTCTGAGCAAAATGCATAAAATCAGCTGCAAATAGTAGGCAAGTTACTCCTGCAACCCAGGTCTTTTTAAATAATCTTCTGGCAAACAAGAAAATACAAGGAAGCATAAGTACACCAAATAATGTTCCCATAAATCTCCAGCCAAATGGGTTCATACCAAAGATAGACACACCTATGGAAATTATTATTTTTCCAAGTGGTGGATGTGTCCACTCATAAGTAGGTAAACCATGAATAAATTCATAGGCTGTTCTAGCATGATATATTTCATCAAAATATGTTCCACTTCGATAAGATTCTGTAGGATCATACTTCTCCTGTTCATCGAAAAGACCTTTATAATCAGCACTATTAATTGGAAGAATCTGATTACCATCTTCATCTAAAAATACCATCTCCAAAAAAACACTAGAATCACTTATGCTCTCTGAAGTAAGTTTTACGCGACTAATATTACCATCAAAATCAGTTGGTTTGATTTCTTGTTTTGGTGTAGCTTCTGGGTTATAGTTATCCTGTTCTTTAGGATCACAGGTTTTTGTTAGGTCTATTGAATTCCATTTGAACACTGAACTAAATACTGGATACTTATTCTCTGTATCATTGGAAGCCACTCTCATCCATTTTCCAGTATTGGAATCTAAACATTCAATCTTAAACTCCCTGGATTCATGATACCCATTATAGACACTAATCTTGCTCAGCTTTGTATTCTCAGGGAAATTAAACTCTAAAGTTTCTAATCGACTATCAACTGTATAATTTGTCTCAGGTGCATACCTATATCCCAAATTATAAAAGGCTATTAAGGCATATACTACAGTAATAGAAAGCATAATAATCCAATCTTTTCTGGTAAAACTTATTCTCTCCTGAGATTTAAAATAATTCTTTTTCACTTTATCACGTTGTAGCTTTTTGGTACTAATCTTTTCTTCAGATATTAGTTCTTCCTTATTGCTATTTTCTTTCTTCACAGAAAGCAATATATCTTTTTCTTCCAAATCCGTATCCCCATTCTTTTTATAAATTGACCAAATTACTGATATAAATAGACCATAAACAACAATAGTAAACAGCGCAATTGTCTTTGGAACAGTTGCTGTCCAGTCAAAATTTACTGGGTCGAAGTAGAACAATACATGAGCTACATTATAAAAATGAGCTACTGAATACAAGGCAAATACAATATATATTTTTTTACTTGGCTTTGTAATATAAACCATTAGTAACAGAACAAGCGCTGGAAACATATAGCGTTCGTGCATACGTACAGAAAACATAAATATCGTTATGATAAGAAATGCTGCCGACAGATAGATCTTTGTATCTTCTTTTATCTTGCTCTTAAAATATAGAAATCCAGATAATATTACTGCAATAACGATAGCTGCATAACCATAGATATAAAAAGGAATACCAAACAAGGTATTCGTTTGCTCTATCCAGTTCTGCCCAAATAGTTCCCAAACATTATAAGCATTTACACTTGCAAAATTATAGGAACCAATTGTTTTAAAATACTGTTCAAATACTTTTCCCAGCCCAAACGGACACATTAATAACAAGAGGGATCCTATTCCAAGTATTGCCCACATAAGAATGGTGGTAAATTTCCTAGAATTTAATTTGAATGAATACCTTCCGTCCACCTTCTCAAGAAATGCTCCTTTAAAACATACAAAACATAAAATTGGAAAGAAAAAAGCAGTTTGAGGTTTTATTAATACTCCAATAGCAAAAGACATGATTGCGTGAGAATACTTCTCTTTTGTTAAGGAATATAGCATGTATAGAACAAATAAAGTATGAACACTGTCAACCTGTCCCCATATAGAGGAATTAATATATACTGCTGGATTAAATACATAAAGGAATGTAAAAATGATGGCTGAAGTTTCCTTAAAGCGTTTTCTGGCAATCTTATAAATCAGATATCCTGCCATTACATCACAAAAAATGGCCGGAGATTTAATAATAATTGGGGTCAGAATTGAGTCGTAAGCAATATTAAAAAACTTAATAATAAAACCTAAAATGTAGAGAATGTAGATATATCCTGGTGGATAATCTGCGAAGGATTGATTATAAAAATCATGGAAACCATTCTCTATCGCTGCCTTTGACCAAACATAGAAACAGTTCATATCTGTATCAAAGCCAAAGTATATTGCAGAGGTAAGTAGTTTTATCAAAAAGAAACATGTAATAATTGTTCGTATTTTATACTTATTCGTAAGTAATTGATTGCTTCCATAGTTTCCAATATATCCTGTTTGAATATATCGTTGATATACAAGATAGAAGGCTATGATTGAGAGTATTGCTATTAAATTAATATATATCATCTTTTCACCTCGATTTTACATGATCCAAGAATAATTTTACCTATTATTCGTAAATATGTAAAGCACCTGGAAACAATTTGTTTCCAGGCACCAGTATTAATCAACTTCTACAACTTTTATCATATTAGTAACACCTGTTTTACCAGTAGGAACTCCAGCGGTCAGTACAACTGTATCATTCTTCTTTAAATACCCCAAGCTTACTGCTGTTTTCACTGCCTCATCTAGTAGATTATCCGTATCATTTACTTCATTAGCATTTGCTGGAGTGACACCCCAAAGAATCTGCATCTTGCGTCTTGTTCTCTCAATTGGAGATAAGCCAACAATTTGTGCTTCCGGGCGAAACTTTGATAATATTCTTGTGGTAAATCCTGAAATACTTGAAGCTACAATCACCTTGGAATTTAGAGTACGTGCTGTCGTTACAGAAGAATAACAGATAGCACTAGAAATACCCTTAGATCGAAGTCCAGCTCTGGACTCTATTAGTGCCTCGTAATCTAAATTATTCTCTGTTTCCATTGCAATTTTTGCCATCATATTAACGGCTTCAACCGGGTATCTGCCCATAGCAGTTTCACCAGATAGCATAATTGCATCGGTTCCATCATAAATTGCATTGGCAACGTCAGTAATCTCTGCTCTTGTTGGTCTTGGATTCCGAATCATGGAATCTAACATCTGTGTTGCCGTAATTACTGGTTTAAATGCATTATTACACTTTTTTATAATATCCTTTTGCATTCTTGGTATGGATTCAATGGGGACCTCTACCCCTAAATCACCTCGAGCTACCATAATTCCGTCTGATTCTTCAATTATAGCATCAATATTCTGAATTCCCTCTTCATTTTCAATCTTAGAGATAATAGCAATATCAGAATTACAATCATTTAAAATGTCTTTAATTTCTTTTACCGCATCTGCATTTCTTACAAAAGATGCGGCAATAAAATCGACCCCTGCATTTATACCGAAGATAATATCTTCTTTATCTTTTTCTGTAATTGCAGGTAACTTAATACTAACTCGAGGAATATTAACACCTTTTCGGTTACTTAGAAATCCACCATTAATAACCTGACAAACAACATCTGTTTCAGTAACCTTTTGAACGTTTAATTCAATCAAGCCATCATCAATCAAAATTGTGTTGCCTACTACCACATCAGAGGTAATCTGATCATAGGTAACTGCAACAATATCTTTATTTCCAATAATATCTTTTGTTGTTAACGTAAAGGTTTGTCCAGAAACCAACTCTACCTTTTCATCGTTTTCTAATAATTTAGTACGAATCTCTGGGCCCTTTGTGTCAAGCAAAATTGCAATAGGTACACCCATTTCTTCTCTTACTTTTTTAATAGTATTTATAGTTTCTAAATGAGATTCATGTGTACCATGAGAAAAATTTAATCTGGCGATATCCATACCACATTCAATCAATTTCTTTAATTGTTCCGGAGAACTTGATGATGGTCCAATGGTACAAATAATTTTTGTCTTTTTTTTCATAATTCCCTCCAAGTGTAAAATAACTTTATCTTATTATGCTAGTAGTATATCCCGTTTCATAAAAAACGATAAAGCATTCTTAATAAACTTTGGAGAAAACATATAACTTATTTATTTCAATATCAGTGTTTCTTTACATGCTCATGTGTAAAAAGATGTTCCATGCAGTATTCGTAATTCCCATCACATTTTGAACAATATCTAAATTCTAACATCGGATCATCCTGTTCAGTTCTCCCACAAACAGCACAACGATGTCTAGTAACGTTTTCTGCATTATGAACCTGGTGTTTGTATTGACGTTCTCTTCTAATCCTCTGAGGAGAAATTCGTCGGTAATTTCGTCGGGTCGCCATGAACAAAATAATAAAATTAAGTAATGCTACGATAATTGCTAACGCCTGCCCAAGATACAAAGCATCATTTCCCGATGTTGTTAGCGCATAGTATATGCTAACTACAATATCCTTTCCTATAAATAAGCCATATAGAAGGCCTAGCCACTTCATCTTTATTGGTAGTATAAACATATATAACAACTCCATATCCGGAAATACAAAGGCAAAGGTCAAGAATAGTGACATATTGACATAATACAGCCCAAACGGATAAACACTAACTACTGAATAATTGTCTTTAAATACAAAATATAATATAAAAGCAGCTATAATATTCAATAAGATGCCTGATAAATAATATAGGTTAAACTTAAATGCCCCCCATACATTTTCTAGAGAACGGCCTATCATATAATATAAATACATTGTAATGGCAAGAAATAATAGATTGATAGGATCCCTTAGACTCCCAGCTTCAAGATCTATGATTGCAAAAGTTAACAGGCGCCATACTTGACCTTGTAGCACCTCACCTACATCTAACAACAAGTATTTTACAGTAAACTCCGTTGCAAAATTCAATAGTATAATGCCAGCAACCTGTAAAATAATAATGTAGTACATTAAATTGTGAATGGCGAATTTGCCTAATTTACGTTCCAGCTTATTAATAAAGTTCATTCCGTCTCCTGCCTTTCTCTGGTTAATCAAATGATTAATCTTAATCATTTGATTACATAATAAAATGGCCTCGCCACATCAAGAAATCATACGTTTTACCGTCATTCTAAGTTTTGTAGGCATAGCCATCTTATTTAACAATTTAAACAAATATAAAAATCTAAAATAAGTCTTTTTTCGCAAAAAAGTATGCAATAATAGAAGTCAATATACAGGCTCCAAAGGTGACAATATAAAATCCATATGCAGTATGCCCTAACGGGATATTATCAAAATTCATACCATAAAAGCTTGCAATCATAGTAGGAATAGATAATACAATTGTTACAGTAGCTAAAAATTTCATTACGATATTCAAATTATTAGATATAACAGATGCAAATGCATCCATCATACCACTCAAAATACCACTATATATATTAGCCATCTCAATTGCCTGCTTATTTTCAATAATAACATCTTCCAGTAATTCTGTATCTTCCGGATACTTTTTAATTCCTTCACTTTTCATCAACTTCTCCAGCACCACTTCATTGGAACGCAAAGAGGTAGTAAAATATACTAAGCTCTTTTCCAATTCTAGGAGTTCGATTAACTCTCTGTTTTTTGTAGATTGATGCAGTTTATGCTCAATCTCCTCGCTCTTACGATCAATAATACGTAGATACTGAAGAAAAACTGTAGCATTTTTATAAAGAATCTGTAGAATAAAACGTGTCTTCATATAAGTATAAAAACCTTTTACACGTCCATCCATAAAATTCTTCAAAATAGGGGTTTCTTCTAGACAAATTGATATCAAAACATCTTTAGCAATAATAATACCCATAGGTATCGTCACATAACGATCCTTTCCATTTCTTTCTTCAAGAGTTGGAATATCTACCAATACTAATGTATAATCATCCTCTACCTCAATTCTGGAACGTTCCTCTTCATCTAGTGGAGCACGTAAATGGTCTATATCGATATTGAAGTGTTCAGATACATCTAAGAGCTCGGATGCCGTTGGATTAGTAAGTGCAATCCAACTTCCTGCCTCCATTTGGTTGATTAATCGGATTCCGTCTTCATAAGTTTTAAAAATTTCTATCATTATACGCTCCTTACCACTCAGACTTTAAACAGTAATACAAAATACGGGCTTGTATAAGAAAGCGTGTCGAAATAAATCAATAAGGCTCAAATGCAATCTGCTTACAGTCGGAGTATATGATTATAGTATTATTTCTATTCAGTTCACACGTGCTACTCGGTCCAACTTCCATATAATCCTCATCCTCTCTAAGCATATAATTTAAAATAATGATACATCCCTAAAAAATCTTTCTTATGATAGTTATAACCTTTGCAAATTTATCCATAATAACATAGGTTAATTATATGGTTTCACTTATCTTTTGTCAAACACAAAAAGGCAGGATTTTATGAAAAACCCTACCTTTTTCTACCATTGTATTAGTAATTGCTATTCTTCGTATTTACTTTCATCCATAGCGTTTGTATTTGGAATTCTTAATATGGTACCAGGTTTTAAAACTATCTCATCTAATCTGTTAAACCTAGCAACATCACTTAGTTTTAGGCCGAAACGATCTAGCACATCCTGCATGCTTTCATTTTGTTTTACTACATAATTGATTACAACATAGGAATTGTCTACATTATCCTCTGATAGACTCTGTCTGTCCATTCTTGGCTGAGGTATTGGTCTTGGTGGCCTTGATGGACCTGGTTCCATTGGTGGCCTTGGTGGTCTTGTTGGACCTGGTTCCATTGGTGGCCTTGGTGGTCTTGATGGTGGAATTGCTACTGGAAAAGGTCTAATTGGAATGATATCAATATATGGATTTATATATGGAATACATATCTCCATTCCAACGTAAAGTCTATATATATCAACATCCGGGTTTGCTCGTAATATAAAAGCTAGCGGAATATTATACCGTCTACTTATACTATAAAGAGTATCCCCAGGCTGAACGACGTATATATCTCCGTTACAATCAGAGTATCTCATTATTACCTCCTATCGGAAACCTGATTTACAGGTAATCAATATAAATTTACTATTTTGTATTCATTATATTCCCAGATATACCAATGGTGATTTTGATTATTTCACTAAATGATGGAAAATAATATCAGTAGATAAATTAATTTATTGAATATCAATTCAATGTATCGTATAATTACGATATGCTCAAAATAAAAAGTAAATAATACAGTAAGGAGGAACAGCTAACGCTGAATAGTATGTCAAATTATATATACAGAATGGGAATTGATATCGGTTCTACTACAGTTAAAATTGCTGTATTGGATCCTGATTCAAATATATTATTCTCTGATTATGAACGTCACTTTGCAAATATACAAGAGACTTTAAGTAGTCTTGTTACAAAAGCCAGAAGCAGCCTAGGTAATTTAAAATTTGCTCCTATGATTACAGGTTCTGGTGGATTGGCATTAGCCAAACATATGAATATTCCTTTTATTCAAGAGGTTGTAGCCGTTTCCTCTGCTCTTGAGTATTATGCACCTCAAACAGACGTAGCCATAGAACTAGGTGGCGAGGATGCTAAAATAATCTATTTTAGTAATGGAATTGAACAGAGGATGAATGGTATATGTGCCGGGGGAACCGGTTCTTTTATTGACCAAATGGCTACTCTACTGAAAACAGATGCTGCTGGATTAAATGAGTATGCGAAAGACTATCAGGCGATATATCCTATTGCAGCACGATGTGGTGTATTTGCCAAGTCAGACATACAACCTTTAATCAATGAAGGTGCTACCAAACCAGATTTATCTGCATCTATTTTTCAAGCTGTAGTAAATCAAACTATCAGTGGTCTTGCTTGTGGCAAACCAATTCGAGGTCATGTAGCATTTCTTGGTGGACCGCTTCATTTCTTAACTGAGTTAAAACAGTCCTTTATCAGGACCTTAAATTTAACTGAAGAAACTACTGTGGATTTAGACAATTCTCATTTGTTTGCTGCAATAGGTAGTGCTATGAGTAGTACTGGAGAAGGAATTACCTCCTTTAATGATTTGGTAACTCTCCTCTCACAGCAAATCAAATTGGATTTTGAAGTAACCAGATTAGATCCACTATTTAAGGATCAAGAAGATTATGACGCTTTCCTTAAGAAGCACTCTGAACATACTGTGAAAAAGGGAGAACTATCTACATACAAGGGTAATTGTTTTTTAGGAATCGATGCTGGCTCCACTACTACCAAAGCAGCCCTTGTTGGGGAAGATGGTACGCTTTTATACTCTTTTTATAGTAATAACAATGGTAGTCCTTTAAAGACTACTATTAAGGCAATTAAAGAGATCTATTCTTTGCTTCCAAAAGGAGCTACTATCGTTCGCTCCTGTTCTACTGGTTATGGTGAAGCTTTAATTAAGTCTGCCCTTTTATTAGATGAAGGTGAAGTAGAAACCGTAGCTCACTACTATGCTGCCGCATTCTTCAATCCAGAAGTAGATTGTATTTTGGATATTGGTGGCCAGGATATGAAGTGTATTAAGATTAAGAATCAAACTGTTGATAGCGTACAATTAAACGAGGCTTGTTCCTCTGGTTGTGGTTCCTTTATTGAAACCTTTGCCAAGTCTCTAAATTATGAGGTAGCTGATTTTGCAAAGGTAGCATTATTCGCTAACCATCCAATTGACTTAGGATCTCGTTGTACTGTATTTATGAACTCTAAGGTAAAACAAGCACAAAAAGAAGGTGCTAGTGTTGCAGATATTTCCGCTGGTCTTGCCTATTCAGTAATAAAAAATGCGCTTTTAAAAGTTATTAAAATCACCGATCCAAAGGACTTAGGTAACAACATTGTTGTACAGGGTGGAACCTTCTATAACGATGCAGTACTTCGAAGCTTTGAGATTATATCAAACTGTAATGCAGTAAGACCAGACATTGCTGGAATAATGGGTGCCTTTGGTGCTGCACTTATTGCAAGAGAACATTTTGAAGATCAGGAGACTACTATGCTAAGCATAGAAGCTATTAACAACCTAAAGTTTGATACTATTATGTCTCGTTGTAAGAGCTGTACCAATAATTGCCGTCTTACTATTAATCGTTTTTCCGGTGGACGTAATTTTATCTCTGGAAATCGATGTGAAAAAGGGTTAGGAAAAGATAAACATCATGAAGATGTACCAAATCTATTTGAATATAAAAATAAACGTACCTTTGACTACACTCCGTTGTCGGAACAGGAAGCATATCGGGGAAGTGTTGGTATTCCACGTGTTCTCAATCTATATGAGAATTACCCATTCTGGTTTACCTTCTTTACTAAACTAGGATACCGAGTTATTATTTCCCCAGAGTCTAATCGTGGCATCTATGAACTTGGAATTGAATCCATTCCTTCTGAGTCTGAATGTTATCCTGCAAAGTTGGCTCATGGACATATAATGTGGTTAATTAAAGAAGGTTTAAAGTACATCTTCTATCCATGTATTCCCTACGAAAGATTAGAAGATGAAACTGCTAACGATCATTATAACTGTCCTATTGTAACTTCTTATGGAGAGAATATTAAGAACAATGTGGAGGAATTACAGGATGCCTCCATTGTCTACGAGAATCCTTTCCTCTCTTTTGAGTCAGAGGAGATTGTATATAATCAGCTTTTAAAGGTATTTGCTAAGCCTAAGAATATTCCTGCAAAGGAATTAAAAGTTGCCGTACATGCTGCTTATGAAGAATTAACTTTAGCTCGCGATGACATTCGTAAAAAAGGGGAAGAAGTTGTCTCATACCTAGATAAGACAGGAAAAAGAGGAATTATATTAGCAGGCAGACCCTATCATATTGATAAAGAGATCAACCATGGTATTCCAGAGCTAATTACTTCCTATGGAATAGCTGTATTAACGGAAGATAGCGTAAGTCATCTTGCAAAAATTGATCGTCCTACAATTGTCATGGATCAATGGACCTACCATACACGTCTTTATGGTGCTGCATCCTTCGTCCGTTCTAAAGACAATCTTGATTTGATTCAGTTAAATTCCTTTGGTTGTGGGTTAGATGCTGTTACCACTGACCAAGTAAACGATATACTGACAAAATCAAATAAAATATATACTGTATTAAAAATTGATGAAGTAAATAATTTGGGGGCTGCCAGAATTAGGATACGCTCACTAATCTCTGCTGTGAAAGATAGAGAGAAAAAACATGTTTCAGTGAAGATTCAGGATAGTGCTCATCACAGAGTAGTCTTTACGGAAAAGATGAAGGATGAATACACTCTTCTCTGTCCACAGATGTCTCCTATCCATTTTGATTTTGTAGAAGAAGCCTTTAAATGTTGTGGATATAATGCTGTAATTCTTAATGGAGATGAACGAAAAGTCGTAGACTGTGGTCTAAAATTTGTTAATAATGACGCTTGTTACCCTTCTGTTATTGTAGTTGGTCAGATTATGGAAGCTTTATTATCTGGTAAATATGATATAAATAGAGTTGCTGTTATTATCACTCAGACAGGTGGTGGGTGTAGAGCTACAAACTATATAGGATTTATTAGACGTGCCCTCGAAAAGGCAGGAATGACACAGATTCCAGTAATCTCACTAAGTGCTCAGGGCTTAGAAAAAAATCCGGGTCTAAAGTATACTCCAAAAATCCTGAATCGTGCGATGCAAGCATTGGTATATGGTGACCTTTTAATGCGTGTATTATACCGTGTTAGACCATACGAAGCGGTAAAGGGTTCTGCTAATGAGCTATATAAAAAATGGAAAACACGTTGCAAAGCTTCTATCTCTAATGGAAAACGAAGTGAATTTAAGAAAAACATTCGAGGTATTGTACATGATTTTGACACCTTAGAATGTCTGGATATTGTAAAACCTCGGGTTGGTGTGGTTGGCGAGATTCTCGTAAAGTTTTTACCTGCAGCAAATAATTATTTAGTTGAACAGCTAGAGGCAGAAGGCGCTGAGGCTGTAATGCCTGATTTAATTGATTTCTTCCTTTACTGTGCATATGATAATAATTATAAGGCAGAGAATCTTGGTAAGAGTAAAAAAGCTGCCTGCATCAGTAATCTTGCTATACGAATCATCGAGTTTTATAGGAAACCGGCTGTAAAAGCATTAAGAGCCAGTAGCCGTTTCACTCCTCCAGTTAAGATAAATGTCCTTGCTGATTATGCAAAAGACTTTGTATCGATTGGAAACCAAACTGGGGAAGGTTGGTTCCTAACTGGCGAAATGATTGAATTGATTCATTCCGGAGCGAACAATATTGTTTGTACGCAGCCTTTTGCTTGCCTTCCAAATCACGTTGTCGGAAAAGGTGTAATTAAAGTTCTTCGCTCTGCCTTCAAAGACGTCAATATAGTAGCCGTTGATTACGATCCAGGTGCTAGCGAAGTTAATCAGTTAAACCGAATCAAACTAATGCTTGCTACTGCTGAAAAGAATTTAAAGAAACAACCATTGTAGAAAAGAAGCGGTTGCCTAATGACTGAGTTCTCAGTTATGAAACAACCGCTCCCTTTTTATTCCTAAAATTCATAAGCCATTGCACAATGAACTTCTCCACCACGCAATGGCTTATTATAGTAGTTTATTTAATTGTCTAGAGAATACTAGTCATATCGCGAAAGCCATGCCCCCAAGTATTAATCTCTTTTAAAATTGGTATTAAGGTCTCTCCCATTACAGATAATGAATATTCAACACGTAAAGGTACTTCTGGATAAACAGTTCTAACAACCAAACCATCTTTCTCAAGAGCCCGTAGTTGAGCTGTCAATACTTTTTCAGTGAGATTAGGAAATTTGCTTATTAATTCACCAAACCGTTGACTTCCATTCGAAAGATTCCATAAAATCACAGCCTTCCATTTTCCACTAATCAAATGAACAACAAGTTCCATTGGACAGTTATATTTTTTCCCTTGATACTCCACCATTAGATGTATGTGCTCCTTTCCAATTAGTAAGTAACGCACATATAAGTGCGATATTGTCATTTAATGCAATTATAAGTAATATATAAGATACAATCAACAATATAATTGTAAAGGAGTTAACATATGAACAAAGTAATTAAAACAATTGTCACACGAAGAAGTATTCGAAAATACACAGAAGAAAAGATTCCAACAGAAACACTAGAACTATTATTATTGGCTGCGATGAATGCTCCTTCGGCTTGTAATCAACAGGCCTGGTATTTCATTGTGGTAACAGATCAGGATAAATTAGATAAGCTATCTACTTTACACAGTGGTGTTGAATTTGTAAAAAACGCACCTGCCGCTATCATCGTATGTTCAGAGCCTAATGCCACCATTCTTGACTATTACTGGATAGATGAGTGTGCTGCTGCCACTCAAAATCTTTTGCTAGCAGCTCACTCTCTTGGATTAGGTGCTATTTGGACTGGAATAAACCATGAAAATTTGGAGGATATCAATTTCTATCGTAATATCCTTAACATCTCAGACCAATATACTCCTTTCGCCATGATTCCTATTGGCCACCCTGCAGAGCAAAGAGTATCTGTTAATAAGTATAACGATAAAAAGATCTTGTGGAATTAAGTGCTATGTTATAAGACATAAATGTAATCAGCAGGTAATGTTATTAAAAGCCTGCTGACTCTCTTAATTCAATCTTTAAAATATAATTATTTAAACATGCCACATAATCCTACCATATTATCTTCTTACACTAACTCCCCTGTCATTTAGATAGTCTTTAACTTGTCCAATCTCCAATTCTTTATAATGAAATAAAGAAGCAGCCAAGGCCGCATCCGCCTTTCCTTCTGTTAAAGCATCATAAAAGTGTTCTAACTTTCCAGCCCCACCTGATGCAATCACTGGTACTTTTACATTCTCTGATATCATTCTAGTAAGCTCTAGATCATATCCATCTTTTGTTCCATCTTTATCCATACTTGTTAAAAGAATCTCTCCAGCTCCAAGATCACAGGCTTTCATCACCCATTCCACAGCATCAATTCCCATATCTACGCGACCACCATTTTTATATATGTTCCAGCCACTTCCATCCGTTCTTCTTTTAGCATCAACTGCAAGTACCACACACTGACTTCCAAACTTATCTGCTGCATCTGCAATAAGAGTCGGGTTTAATATTGCTGCCGTATTAACCGCGACTTTATCCGCACCTTCTCTAAGAATCTCTTTAAAATCAGCAACTGTACGTATTCCTCCACCAACTGTAAAAGGAATAAAAACAGTTTCAGCAACCCGCCGTACCATATCAATTTTAATTGTTCTGGCATCACTGGAAGCTGTAATATCTAAAAAAACAAGTTCATCTGCTCCAGCCTCATTATATGCCTTGCCAACCAAAACTGGATCTCCTGCATCCTTTAAATCAACAAAGTTAACACCCTTAACAACTCTTCCATTATGCACATCTAAACATGGGATAATACGTTTCGTAAACATGTTTAACCTCCTTATAAATCAGCAAAATTACGCAAAATCTGTAAGCCTATACCACCACTCTTTTCAGGATGAAATTGACAGCCAAATAGATTATCACTTTCGATGGCAGCGTGAATGGTAGTGCTGTAAAACGTGGTTGCTGCCACATCCTGCAGATTCTGTGCACATAAATAGTAGGAATGTACAAAATAGACATAAGAATATTGAGGAATACCATCAAATAGTCTAGAAGACTTTGGCAAAGCAATGTCATTCCACCCAATATGTGGAATCTTTAAGTCCGGCCCATCAGGAATTCTAACAATCTTTCCAGGCAACAATCCTAGTCCATTAATACCAGGAGCTTCCTCGCTTTCATCAAACATAAGTTGCAAACCCAGGCAAATACCCAAAAAAGGTTTATTCTTAGCAAGATCTTTTATAGTATCTACCAATTTATAATGATGTAATTTTTTCATAGCGTTACCAAATGCTCCTACTCCTGGTAGAATTATTTTATCCGCTTTATGTAATAGTTCCTTGTCTCTTGTTATTACAGGCTCTTCTCCAAGTAAAATCAATGCTTTTTCAACACTTTTTAAATTCCCAGCATCATAATCAATGATTGCAATCATATATACACATCCTTCTATCTCATAAAATCCAGAATACTTGAACAAAGAATTCTTCTTACAAAATTCTTCCTCTGAGCTGGAATGCACTAACTACAACTTCTTTACGATATAGTACCATCCCAAAAAATAAAGAATAGCCAGTTATCACTTGCTATTCTTTATATCTTAAATGACTTCTTCTGAAAAAGCAACTACTTATTTTTCTGCACTATTTGTTGCATATCGTCAGGAGTAGTGTTTGTCTTTTTAACATATAATTCCAAACTATTTGTATATTGCTTAGAATCCTGCATTTTAATAAGTTCTATCGTTTCCTTTTCTGTTAATTTGTAATTATCCTTCAGTATAGTAAGTAATTGTTTCTTCAAAGAATTGAGCTCAGTGTCAATCTTTAATTCCTTTGCATTAGCATAATATCTTTCGAATCGATCAATTCCTTTAATAACGGAATTCAATGCCTCTAATTCCATATTCATTCTTCTAAAATTATAATACGAATTCAATTCTTTTTTAACAATCATTATAGTCTGCAGTTTATCATATACTATCTCATCTTTTTCTTTAAGTTTTTCACCAGATAAGGTCTCATATGCTTCATCATATCGAGCATTTTTAAAATCCTTTTCTGCACTTTTTATAGAAATCTGATAAGACGCAAAAGATGTACCTTGGATAATAAATATTGCAACACAAGCAGCGATTACAAAAACTACAGTTGCGCCTACTCTATTAATTTTTCCTTCTGGAACATATGCTGCAGCAATAGCATCCCTGGCCTTCTTTTTCTTTTCTTTTTTTTCAGCCAGCGCTTTTTGTTTACTTTCTTTTAGAGCAGCTTTTCTTTCTTTATTTTCTTCCTTTAGAGTAAGTTTCTTCTGTTTAGCTTCAAGTTTTTGTTGTCTTTTTTCCTCCTCTAATTTTTCTTCTTCCTCTATTTGCTTAAGTTCTAATTCCGAATTCTCAGGCGGAACATTACTAAATATCTTTTTAAACATGTTTCGTTTCTTTGTTTCTTTATCTGATTTTTCATTTGGAAGAATATTGTTAAATTGTGTCTCGAGATTAGAATCATTCAAATTAGACACAGCACTTAAGGACTCTGAAAGAATGTCTGAGGTATTAACTTCCCTAGAATTATTCTCTTTTAAGGACTCAGTTAACATTATATTTTCTATACTATAATTGTCCGCTTTTTCAGTAACTTCCTCTAAAAGCTTATCTAGCTCACTTAACTCATCATCCATTTTAGGCATTGATTCCTTATTTACAAATTCAGGTTCAATTATAAGTTGTTCATTTACATTCGGTTGCTGTATGTCTTGGTCAAACGTATTTTCGTTTAACATTTCCATGAGCACATCATCTTGTAAATCGCTATCTTGTAGATTAGTGTTCAATACTTCACCATCTTGAAAACTAGTATCTTCTATATCATTTTCTAGCAGGCTAGCTAAAAATGCATTATCATCAACTTCATCTAACATGACTGTATCCTCAATCTTGTCTGTTTCTTCGATTTCAATTGTTTCATTAGACTTGTCTACTTTCTCCACTATTTCCACCTCATCTACAATAGATTCATAGGGAGATTGCGCATCGTATAAAATGGCAATATCCTCGTCCAAAGCATCCATTACCTCTTGATTCATCAAGGAATTATTCATATCTTCTTCCACTAAATCATCTGAAATATCCATAATATCATCCTGATACTCCATAATTTCATTCGCAACCAAGTGATCTAAGTACTCCCCCTGGTTATGATTTAATTCAGAATCATCATCAATGGAAATATATTGTTCAGACTCATCATCAAATTCATCTGAAATTTCCTGTAGAACAGAACAATAATCCCCTATTAATAGACTATCTACTTCATCTAAAGCACCCTCAACAGGAATCTTTTCTTCATACCTATTATCATACTCTTTATCATACTCTAATATAATTGCTTTATCTGGCTGCTTATTAATAGTTTGATTTAATAAATTCCAATCATCATCCTTAGAATTTTGTCGTTCTATCTCCTCTTGTGTATATGACGATGGCTCATACCCAAATTTATGCTCTTCGTTACTCTCAGTATTATCTTCTGTCAGTTGATCTTGATCTATCGAATCACCTGTTACCGCTGCTAATAACTGATCCAAATATTCTTCATCATCTTTAATGAGATTTTTTTTACAATCATCACATAAATCTGTTCCATCTAAAATCTCAACATTACAAACTTTACAATTCGACATATCCTCACCACCTTTCGAACATGTATGTATTTATTAATAAGAAAACACGACGATTATCGTGTTTTCTATCACTATTACATTACTTATTTCTGTGAAATATAATGTTATCCATAGTCTCCACAAGACTACCAATCTCAGGCTTGGAGATTTGAGCATCTGCTCCTAACATATCTCCATTTTTTCTCATATCTTCAGTTACTAAAGAGGAAAATATAATTACCGGAATATTTTTCAACAAATCATTTGTTTTTATAAGTTTAGTAAGATGATGTCCATCCATCTTAGGCATTTCAATATCAGTAATGATACAAGCCAAATCTTTTTTCAAATCACCAGTATTCATTATTTCTGTTATTTTGTCCCATGCTTCCAAACCATTTGTTGTCAGTATTAAATTACTATAGCCGGCTTGTGTTAGACATTCTTTAATTAGTTGAAACAACATAGGCGAATCTTCTGCTATTAAAATTGGACGATCCGTACGTTCTCTTGCCCCAAGTTTCTTAATATCATCCATTTTTAATGTTGTGGAAGGACTAACATCAGCTATTATCTTTTCAAAATCAAGAATTATAATCAACTCACCATCCAGCTTTATAATCCCTGTAGCCATACTGTTTCCGCTGCTAACGTTATTAATGGTTTGGTCTGGTGTTAAGATATCACTCCAGCTTACACGATGTATTCCAAGCACCTTGGTCACATGAAAACCAATACTTAACTGATTGAAATTAGTAACAATAAGCATTTGTTTCATGTCATCAGTATTTGGAATATTTAAACTTTCATATAAACTAATTACTGTAATGATTTCATTACGGGGCATATAAATCCCTTCAATAGACTTATGTGAATTAGGAACTAAGGTAGGTTCTTTGTACGGTAATATTTCTTTTATTTTTGCGACGTTAATACCAAAATGATGTTTTCCAACACAAAACTCCAATAGTTCTAATTCATTTGTGCCACTCTCTAGTAATATATTTGTTTCCAATTAAATACCTCCTATGTTCACACCATAGTGTTCTATAGATAAATGAAATCTCATTTCAAAACAATCATATGTAATATCGACTAAATAAGCTACAAAATTAATAGAACTATGACAAAAACTCACCCAGTAAATTAGTCCTTGGATGAGTTTTCTTGTCTATTAAATAATATTAATTTCGTCAACGTCTTCAAACTCAGGGCCACTAGCAATATCCATAGTATGCAAGGTCCTTCTTTTAATTCTTGCTTCCTCAGAGGCAGTTCTTAAAAAATCTTTTATCTCACTAGAATGCTTGATGTGTAGAAGTTTTAACTCTGGATGAGTAATATCACCAGTATAGCAAACCACTGTCCCGGTTTTATTTAATCTGTCTAAGAAGCTACGAATCAATCGAACATCTTGAATCTTATACATATAGGCATCATCTTCTACTATGCTAAGAAAACCAGATTTTATAGTTACTTTTTCATCATCTATAGTATATTTTGTAAAGGTCCAAGGTAAGCCAAACAGTCTCGTTCTCTTTCTTTCAACAAATTCCATAATCATACTCCTTCATCATATAATATAATTATTATAATTTTACCTCACAAGAATTGGATCC
Organism: Bacillota bacterium; assembly: GCA_023413555.1. GTDB lineage: Bacteria > Bacillota > Clostridia > Lachnospirales > Lachnospiraceae > KM106-2. The sequence goes on from JAEZPG010000035.1 coordinate 82,501, forward strand.
TTGCAATGTAATTAAATAAGCATCTTTAGTATCAAGATTTTCTTCTATCTCAAAGGCAACTAGAAAATCAGAGCTTTTACCTTTTGATAGGTTTACATTCAAGTATTGAGCATCATTTTCTAAAATTGTTGTTAAAGATTGATACCATTTCCCGTTCACATATAGATAATATGTAACACCCTTCTTCTCTAAATTAAGATCCACTGACTTATTACTTGCATTCATAGCAGACAATGATACAATAAACAGTTTACAGCCTTCCTTTGCTGTAATACTATAGGCAGATACATTCTCTGGATAAGAAGAATATTCTTTTCCATCCTTTACATTTATTGTCACGTCTTTAATTCCGTAAATATCATTTAATTTAACTGGTGTTGTATGAGCAACAAGACTATTCAGTTTATCATTCGCTTTATTTGAATCTACTGGTGAAGGTGTTGGTATGGACGTTGGCTTGGATGTTTGTTTAGGCGTGGGTATTATATCTACACTAGGAGCCAATGTTGCTTTTAATGTAGGTTGTGCGTTCACAAGTTTGTCCGGTGTATCGGAACCATGACGTAACAATAACTCTGCCATATATTCAGCAACTACTTCAGTATTCGAATCATCTAATGGAATATTTGAAGAACATGCTGTACAGAAACAACCCATCAGAACCAACGCAATTATAATCTTTTTCTTCATATGGGCCTCCTATGTTCATGATATCTATATAATAATTTTATCACTAAATTAAGTTTAAAACAATCAAAATATATATTTTTAGAATATTTACATAATATATATCGAATAATTATTCAATTTACCAATATAAGGCTACCTAGTATATACTAAATAGCCTTCTACTTCACTATTTCGTTCGGCCGTCACATTCAAACCAAAATTCAACACCATGATCTAAATTAGCAACTCCATACTGTTGGTTATGAGCATCCATGATAGCCTTAACAATACTAAGTCCTATCCCATTGCCTCCATATTCCCTAGTTCTGGCCTTATCAACCTTGTAGAATTTTCTCCATATATTTTCAATATCCTCTTCAGGAATTGGGTCACCTGAATTGATAACCGATACCCTAACAATACCATCTTTAACTACCTGTGTCTTTATCTCAATCTCATTTGGTTCTTTCACATGGTTGATCGCATTACTAATATAGTTAGTAATCACTTCTTCCATCATATATTCATCTGCCCAAACATATTGTTCTTTTGTGTCATCAAAAATAAATATTACTTTTTTTTGCTGTCCAACGATATCAAAGGATTGCACTACAGATTTAATAACAGGAATAATATCAAAATGATTAAATTCGATAACATTATTTCCTGACTCAATTTGATTTAAACTTAGGAGTTTTTTTACCATATTATTCATTTTTACTGCTTCATCCATAATCACCTCACAGTAAAAATTTCTACTCTCAGTGTCCTCTGATATATTATCCCTCAACCCTTCTGCATAACCTTGAATTAATGCAATTGGAGTTTTTAATTCGTGAGTTACATTAGAAAGGAATTCCGTACGCATTTCTTCTATTTCAACCTTTTTAGCAATATCCTTTTTAAGCTCATTATTAGCAGACTTTAACTCTGATATAGTATGTTCAAGTTGCTCGGACATTGTATTAATACTATTACCTAATAGCCCTAATTCATCCTTTCTTTTATCCTCATACTTGATAGAAAAATCCAGGTTGGACATGGCATAAGCAATATGTGAAAGATCATAAATTGGTTTTGTAAAATTATTAGAAATTAACAACATGACAATACTGCCTATTATCACAACAATGAGACCTACATAAAACAAAAAACGATTAGAAACGTTGACTGCTTCATAGATTCCATCCAGATTAGAACGAATGTATATAAACTGCCTAGAGCCATTTATCACACCAAATAAATCAATATAATAGGTCTGAGAAGTCGCATCATAAACTTTAATGAGGCGGTAGTCATTGGTATAAACTAATTGTTCAACATCAGCACCAGTATCTGACCTAAAGAAATTGTTTACCCTATCTAACATAATTTGTGTCTGTGTTCCGCTCATATTAAGAGGATATTCTGTAGAGTATAACATTTGATTAAATAAAGAATTATTTTGTAATCTAAAAATATTTATAGATACGTTATTATGTCCCTCAAGTTTACCAATGTCCCTAGAAAATTTATTAATTTTTTCAAAATCACCACTAGCTAAATATTTTACAAAGATTTTTTCTGCTTCCTTGCGTGTTTCTTCTATTGTCTTTACCTTATAATTCACATAATAGTCAGGTAAGAACTTAACATTAAGGAACCAAAATATAAGAATAGAAGCTAATAACAAGACAATTAAGCTTATTATCATTTTAACTCGAATGGAATGCTTCATAATTATTTCCTCCATTCCTAAATAACTTCAAATTTATATCCCATTCCCCATATAGTTTTAATATAATCGCCCTTTTCACCCATTTTATTGCGTAATTTTTTTACATGGGTATCTATCGTTCTTGCATCTCCATAGTAATCATAATTCCAAACATTATTTAAAATACGTTCTCTTGATAAGGCAACACCTTGATTTACAATAAAGTATGTTAATAATTCGAATTCCTTAAAACTAAGCTCTATCTCTTTACCATCAATCTTTACCATATGAGCAGATTTATCCAAAGTTATGCCACCTACTTCATAAGTAAAATTCTCGTCACTATTGGTGCGACGAAGTACAGCCTCTACTCTAGCCACAAGTATTTTAGGACTAAATGGCTTGGATATATATTCGTCTACTCCATACTCAAAACCTAGTAGTTCATCTCTTTCTTCACTTTTTGCTGTTAGCATGATAATTGGAACCTTAGAGTATTGTCGAATCTCGCGACAAACTTGGTAGCCATCCATCTTAGGCATCATGACATCTAAAATAATTAATGAAATATCCTTTGTCTCAAAGAATATATCTACTGCCTGCTCACCATTTTCAGCTTCAATTACTTCATAATTATTGTTTACCAAAAAGTCACGAACTAATTTCCTCATTCTGCTTTCATCATCTACAACAAGAATCTTTAAGCCGTTCATCATTTATACCATATCCTTTCCAACAAAGAAATCTATCAAACGTTCTGTACTTTTAATATTTCTAAACTATCATACATTTATGAAGAAATTGTGAAAATCTGCCCATATTAAATCATTTATCTACTTGCAATTGATTTAATATATTTTCCCTTTTGTCCAATTCTTCCTCTTTTTGTTGTAGCTCCTGTTTCCATGAAGCATACTGATTGAGAATTTTTTCTTCAAATTTGCCATTGGCTTGACTCTTAGTCATAACAGATAATATCATCATGATAATTACAATTGTAACCAAAAAAAAGTTTGCATATAAGCTAATTTTCTTTTTATGGGATGTTTTTATGTATAAATTTTTGTATTTTTCTAATTGTTCATTGGCAACAGATTCCTTTAACAGTTTTGCCTCCTTTGCATCAACTGGAATTGGAGGAAGGGCAGCCTCCGTTATCATGTCTTGAGAAAGAAGTAACTGACGTAATTCCTGAAGAAAGGTATACCCGATAATGGTATCAAAGGTTTCTTTCTCTATCAGACTAGAATACAGCTTTGCTACCACCTTTATGTTGGATAAATTAGTATTTGATTTGATATATGCAACGGTCTCTTGTTCTTTTTTTGCCTTTTCATAATCGTTACTGTTAGCAAAAGAAAAGCATTGCACCACCCACTTATCACTCTGCATGCTATCTTCCTCCTGGATATACAAGATTCCATTGCTTCCGAATAGAATCCATGAGATTCATCATTTCAATTGTCGTATTTAATGGATTACGTGGACTTTCCAGTTCACCTTCCATAATACATCTATTTACTTCCATTACCTCATACTCATAACCGTTGGTTATAAAAGGTTCAAAATATGTTTCTATTAGATTTTCCTCTTCATCATAAATTAACGCTTTTTGTGCCATATAAAAATTATCTATCACAATCTTGCCTTTAGATCCAATAATGACTGCATTACTACCAAGCCCAGTGGTAACAGACGCATTGAGCAAAGCAATCCCACCCTCCTCAAAAGAAAAAGTAATAGATGTTAATTCATCAATTCCTGATATACCAAATTGCATTGTAGACTGAATTTTGTCAGGAAGCTTTTCTTTTAAATAAGTTGCATATTGGATACAGTAAACACCTAAATCTAATAATGCGCCTCCACCAAGATCAGGATTAAATAATCTAGAATTGTAGTCTCGTTCTGCTGCAAAGCCAAAATTTATATCCATAAATTGAATTTTACCAATCCGGTCTGAATCAATCCATTCCTTCACACATGCTGTAACCGGCAAAAATTTAGTCCACATAGCTTCCATTAAGAAAACATTATTCTTTCTAGCAAGTTGAACCATTGTTCTAGTTTCTTCACTATTTATAGAAATAGGTTTTTCACACAGTACATGTTTTTTCCCTAATATACAAGCAATCGTATGAGAATAATGTTCTGTGTGAGGAGTCCCAATATATATAACATCAATCTCCGGATCTGCAATCATTTCTTCATAGTTTCTATACGCATAGGCTACATTCTTCTCAGAAGCAAATGCCTGCGCTTTATCAAAGTTACGTGAAGCCACACCATAAAGTTTAGCTTCCTTTATTCCAGAAAGTGCATTGGCAAAAGTATGAGCAATTGCTCCTGTACCAATAATTCCCCAATTTATTTTTTTCATAAATTCTCCTCTTATACTTTTCTATATCAAATCGAACATAAGTATATTGTAAGGTTTTCTACGAAAAAAAGCAATTATATGGTGTATATATTCTTAGTTTTCATATTTATTATGATCACAGTGTACTATTTCTTAAGTGACATCATCCAACTAAACACTCTCAAAATAAGAAATCCTGGAAGTCAAATAAAACTTCCAGGATTCATCATCCATGTTTCATATGCTCAATTTAGATGCGAATGGTTTGATATCAAAACCAGTAAAATGCTTACATAAGAAATCTTAGAGCATTTGCACCGGCAGTAATGAGGGCACATACACCTGCAAGTAAAGCCCAAACATACCATTTGCACTTTTTACCGCTCTTTTTCGTAACAAAGAACGCTACACCCCCAACGAGTAATAAAATCACTCCCAATATAATTCCCAATATAATTCCTATTTCCATCTTTTATACCTCCATCTCAATAATTTGCTTATTTGTTGAATAGGCAAATGCAAGTCCGATGATAAATAACCCGACAACCCCGATAAACATAAAACTATTTATACCCAAGCCCATCAGGACATTTCCAAAAATAACAGACAATATGAGTGCTGTTACAATTGTAGTAGAAACAGATTTGTTTATAAATCCAATTCTTAAAGAAATGAAACCGATTGAACTGAGGATCAAAATAAAGGTGACAATACTGATTATCTGTGAAGCAACAATACTGTTTGTGATATTGCCGTCCAAGATAGGAACTATGTTTTCCGTCATAAAAAACAAAATGTTTGGTATGAGCGTAGACAGCAAAAAACCTAGTGTAATAAATCCAGTTACTAAAATCGTCTTTGCAATGAATATTTTTGCTCTTGATATCGGATAAGAAAACATCAGCAATGCTCTTTTGGGACCATAGTCCTCTATAATAAATTTTGAATACATCACCACAGAGAATATTGAGAATATAAGAAATGCTATTCCAGTATGTAACTTCAGAATATTTTTATAATCTCTGAATACAACGTCATTTTCCACCTTTGCCATTGTTGCTAACATATACAAAGCACCAATCATCGCAATACATATAATGGCCAAAGCAATATAATAAGAAGTTAGATTGTACCGTTTCAGTTCCAGTCGAATTAGTTTATTCATTCGTTTCGACCCCCTTTATTGTCTCAAAATAGTAATGCTCTAAGCCGTTTGAATAATGATTTTTAATATCTTTCATTTTTGCTTGTTTTGCTACCATACCATTTACTAAAATTCCTACTGTATCGGCTACATATTCTACTTCACTTAACGCATGGCTGGAAAGGAGTATGGTTTTTCCATATTTCTCGGTTAGCTTTTTAAACAACTCCCGCATATCACGAATACCTTGTGGATCAAGGCCGTTGATGGGTTCATCTAAAATTAGAATTCGTGGGTTATGTATCATTGCTCTTGCTATTGCAAGGCGTGCACGCATACCTACAGAAAATTTCGATACTGGGCGAAAATCAATTTCTCCAAGGCCTACCATCGAAAGGACTTTTGAAATATCTGCCTCGGCATTCATATATGCAAGGTGAATTTCCAAATTTTCCTTTGCACTCAAATGCTCATAAAACACAGGTGTTTCTATGGATAATCCTATGCTTTTTAACATTTGATTGTGATGATTTTCGGTGTCAAAATCCAAAACCCGAATAGATCCTGCATCCTTTTGAAGAAAACCTGCCATCAGTTTAAAAACAGTTGTTTTTCCTGAACCGTTTGCCCCTAAAAATCCATAAATTTCATTCGGACGAACAGACAGATTAACATCCTTTATGATCTCTAAGGATTGAAAACTTTTTTTTAAATTTTTAACTTCTATTGCATCCTCCATAAGGTCTCTCCTATTTTAAAATTTTATCAATTAAATTATCTATCATGAAATCAAAGACCAAAAAGTGATCGTAACATAAACGTTCTTTTACTGAAACGATAGCGAGAAGAGACATCAATATTGAAGCTGCTTCCTCCTTATCAATTAAAAACTGCAAATACGATTTGTTTAAGAACAACTCTCCGCTTTGACGACTGTTTTTTTCAATAACACTAAGCTGCTCTGGAGAAAGCTTATTTGCAAAGCTAAGAAAATCCGCACTTTGCATATCGCATATTAAAATATATTTATCATACTCTCGATAGCTTGCTTTCAGCGCTTGAGCGAACCCTTGCTTGTTTGGTTGTTTATCCATGATTTCTTCGGCAAGCCGATATATGTGATCCTGAAGTATGCATAGAGTTTCGCTAAATAACGCTTCCTTTGATTCAAAAAACAAGTAAAAAGCACCTTTTGATATTCCAACTTGTGCGCAGATTTCCTCTATCCTTGTTTTTTTATACCCATATTTCGCCCAACTTTTCTGGCATTCCGAAAGCAGCTTCGTTCTGATATTTTGTTTTTCCTGTTTTGTAAAACTTCTTGCCATTGCAACCTCCTATGTATGACTATAATTATTTTTAAAGTCATAGATATTTTACTCTGTTAATTATAATATGTCAACGAGTAATTACAGATATATTTAGTTCGCTCAACTGAGAATATGGCAAGATGGTAACCATAGATTAAGATAAAAGAAAAGCCACGGTGGTAAATTTCCATCGTGGCTTTTCTTTTGGGTATGGGCTTTAGCCTGTTGAAGGCATTGGAGCTTCTCAAACTGAGAAACGGAGATGACTGAAACAATAATGCACCTGCTATACGGGTGGAGGGCCAGTTACTATACAAAAAATGGATATGTAAGTATCACATTATCTTTACTCATAAGTACAGACGAAAAATTATTCATAATCAATATAAGGCAACATACGAGATATTTTAAAACAGCTATGTTCCTACAAAGGTGTAGATATTTTGAAAGAAATCTAATGTCAGATCATGATATCATGCAAGATAAATTGAGAATGAAAGAGTATTTTGAACCATTTTATGGGTTAAGATGAAGTAGTACAAGTGACCTTTTAAGGGCTAAGACGTGTCAAGAGTATAGTGGATTAAACAAAGAGAAAGCCAGTGTCTTGCGACGCTGGCCTAGTAACTGAGGCTTATAGCCTCAGAGCAAACCACCCGTTTTACGGGCGGTCATGATTCATATCCTTAAATATTGATGGAGTAGACGGGAGTCGAACCCGTGTCCAAAAGCCCATCCATTGTCCTTCTACTATCATAGTCAATTATTTGACATTCCCTCTATCGAGCTTGAATTGACACAATCTCGATTTCAGTAGCTTCATAATACGCCCACATGCTCAAAGCTTTGCATGTGTCGTTTCCTACAAAGTCGATGCCTGAGTTTAAAGTGTAGGTGCTTTAAGTCAGACAGCTGCCACTAGGCAGCGTAAGCTAAATTATCTTCAGCGTTTATATTTAT
>JAEZPG010000088.1 GCA_023413555.1 Bacillota bacterium
CTGAAGGTGTTTTCAAAGGAGGGCGGAGAGGTCGGAGTAGTCAGGGATGTTATTTTCGACTACCGCACCGGCAGGATCGAGGGCTTTGAAATCTCCGACGGGCTGCTGCAGGATATGATGCACGGCAGGAAGCTGCTGCCTCTGTTTGGGAAGGTCGAGCTGGGCAAAGAGTTTGCGGTAGTAGAGAAGGAAGCAGTGGACGAGATGGAGGGAACAGGCGGCGGCCTGAAGGGCAGACTGCGGTGATGGCTGCTCATGAACAGACGAAAGGAGATAAATGAAATGCGCAATGGTTTTGTCAAAGGAATGATGGTGGGCGGCATAGTGGCTGCCTCGGTTGGAATGATCATGAATACGGACATGATGTCCGGCAGGACTAAAAAAAGAGTGATTAAAGGCGGCAGGAATCTATTGAGGAAATCCAGCAACATCATTGGCGATGTAGCTGATTTGTTCAGGTAGCCGGCCATAATCAACGGACCTCTCGTAGGCGGTTTGGTATGCGGAAATCGGCCGAAAGGCTATTCATACCCAAACGCCTGCCAGACAGCAGGCTTTAGTGCGGGACATACACACATTCTCTCAAATCCTCGTAAAGACCGGGTAGAAGCACCTACCCGGTCTTTAACTAAGTAAAGCCGGGCGCAGAAAGTTGAGAAGCGTCCCCGAAATGAGGTGAGCAATGACGCGGTACAAAAAGCTGGTGTTCTACGTGATCCTGGTGCTGCTGATTGCAGCACTGGCTTATTTCATATATACATATAGGGAAAAAATAGCTCGAGTGCTGTCGCCCTTCTTCTTGACGATACTACTGGTGTATATCGTAAAGCCGCTGTCAGACAGGCTGACTGCCAAGAAGATCCCGGTCGGCGTAGCGATACTGATAGTCTATCTATTCATGCTGGCGCTGCTGGCGGCTGGCAGCATATATCTGATACCGGAGCTGGCAGCAAACATCAGGGAACTGATGGAAACACTGCCTCAGCTGATGGCAAGCTATGAAGACATATTCAACGATCTGCTTTCCATCATCAATTCAAGCAATTGGTCGGAGCAGGTCAAAGGAGCCATCTTCGAACGGATAGGAAATGTTGTCGTACAGGCGCAGTCATTTCTTGTCAGGCTCCTTGAAAACGGATTGAAGCTTGTTGTGGATATGCTCAGGATAATTGTTGATCTCACCATCGCGCTGGTACTGACCTATTACACTATAAAGGACGGAGAAAAGTTCAAGGAATACGTGCTGCGGCTTCTGCCCCGGCGGTGGAGGAATGGGCTGACCGGCGTATGCAAGGAGATAAGCAGGATCCTGGCGGGCTTTATACAGGGGCAGCTGATGATCGCATTAATAGTAGGCATCCTGGAAACAATCGGATTGATAATAGCCGGTATGAGGTATCCGCTGGTTCTTGGCATGATAGGCGGGCTGGCAAATGTCATTCCATACTTTGGCCCATACATAGGCGCAATACCGGCTGTAGCGATCGCACTGACAATATCGCCGATGAAGGCGGTCTGGACCATCGTGGTCTTTCTGGCTGTACAGCAGATCGACAACAACTTCATTTCACCCAAGATGATAGAAGGCAAGCTGGGTCTCCATCCGGTGGCAACAATCTTTGCGGTGCTTGCCGGAGGCGAGTTTTTCGGCATCATGGGAATGCTTCTGGCCGTGCCGGTAATGGCGATCCTACGGGCACTCATCAACAAATCTGTTGAAGCTATAGCATGATATTCATTTCGACAATAATCAACAGAGACATGTCAAAATATACGGTAAAAAATGTTGGAAATATTCAAAAATGGTATTGACTAACAAATATAGAAAAGTATATTATTATCTTACGATATTTTTACAATATTATCCTGATATAGTTTTTATATCCTATTCGCAAAAGACAGAAAATACATATTTTCATGAAGGGGTTAAAAGATGAAGGTCAAAAAAGGGTTAATGCTGCGAGAGATTGCAAAGCAGTGGGTGGTAGTTCCTTTGGGTTCAAGGGTCGTGGAATTGAACGGCATAATAACACTTAATGAGAGCGGGGCGTTTTTGTGGCGGCTGCTGGAAAAGGGCGCAGAGGCTGATGAGCTTATGACAGCGCTGGTTGGAGAGTATGACGTTGATGAAGCGACAGCCGTAAGGGATGTCGAAAGGTTTCTGGAGATAATACAGCAAAAAAGTCTTGTTGAGACAGAATTTGCAGGTGAACTGAAATGAGCAAGGGTTGGTCAGAAATATACCAGAACATCATAAATGAGTCAATCAAAGAAGGCGCACCGACTGTAGGCTATTTTGAACTGACCTCAAGATGCAATTTTCACTGCAAAATGTGTTACGTTTGCAGCATGCCGGAGGACAGATCGTATCTGGAAAATGAGCTAACTGCGCCGCAATGGATCGATCTGGCACAGCAGGTAAGAGATGCGGGATTACTGTTCCTCACGCTGTCCGGCGGCGAGATATTCATGAGGAAGGACTTCTTTGAGATATATGAGCCACTTTCTGAGATGGGATTCAATATAACGTTATTTACAAACGGGAGCCTTATCGATGCACAGAAGGCAAAAAGGCTCGGGAGGATGCCTCCGTCGAAGGTGAGCATTACCCTGTACGGCGCCGGACCAGAGACATACGGAAGGGTCACGGGGCATCCGGAGGGGTTCAGCAATACCATAAATGCCATCAAGCTGCTGCAGGCGGAGAATATTAAGGTAGAACTGAAAACCACGGCTATAAAGGACAACTACAAGGAGTTTCATGATATCTATAAAATAGCTGACGGCCTTGGATTATCGCTGGGCATAGTGAATTATGTGGCTCCAA
>JAEZPG010000100.1 GCA_023413555.1 Bacillota bacterium
CCTCCATTGGTATCCGTTTCTAAAACCTTTACTTTAGATTTAACTCCCGCTTGCTCCCTTGCGTAATCAATGGTATAAAAGCTTATTTTATGAATTCCAGAGGAGGCCACCTGATCCATTGCCTGTATTCTAACTAAGGTTTTTCCTTCAAAATAATATCCGTAAGACTCCTTCTTTACCATTTCCACCTGCTGATAGCTTTTATTTCTCGCAGTAAAAGTAAACTGGCCAATCCTTGGAGCTTCCTTATCTATGTATATAACATGTTCTTCTTCCTTAACATTGCCACAGTAATCGGTAACTTGTACCCTAAGGTGATAACTTCCATCACTACGTGGTTGAACCTGTGAGGTGTAAATGGTATACAACGAAGGTACTCCCGGTGCCTGATTGGAAGGTAATCTACTCCCCTTATGATCCATAACCAGTAATTGATCGTTTATCCAAGTACTTACATTCTTCACTCCTGAACCCTTATCTTGATAGGTTAGTGAGAAGGAAACATCCTGTTTGTACCACTTTCTCCCTAAAGCATCTGCATAGATAGCAGATGGATAATCTACTTGCACCTGTGGAACCTTGTCCTCTAATCGAAAGTAACTACTGGATAGATTAGTATTCAGCTGAGAAATAGTCATTTGGCTAGATTCATGGCCTACACCATCCTCTACCTGAAAAGATATCTCCCCATAAAATGGCTTACTCAAGGTAAAGCGATATCTTCCCTTCTCCCCTAGGGCAGATGCCATCTCTTTTCCGTCCTGATATAAATGCATTCTACCTAGACCACTTGAAATCCCTTCCTCCTTTGCCTTTATAATAAGAGTAATATCTCCATTACTACAAGTTCCATAAACAGAATTATTAATCTGACTATTCGTAGACTTGGGAATAATGCTTGCCTCTACCAAAAGGGGCTTTTTAGAATCTATCTGTAATTCTGTCTCCTGAACTTGAGATATATTTCCTGCCTGATCTACTGCCCAAAAATAATATTTCTGGTTCAACTCCAAAGGCTGCCCATTATTGTCTTTTGGGGATTGGAGCACATATTCCCCCTTGCTATTTTTATAACTAAGGGAAGTTGGGTTACTACAATCTGCTTTCGTACTATAATATATCTGCTCTAAGTCTGAATTACACTTAGTATTTGTCTCCTCTGCCTTTAAGGAAAGGGTTATGATATCCTTGCTCCATTGTCCTTCAGGAATATTTCTAGAGAGCTTTAGTTCTGGTGGTTCTACATCTACCTTGGCCTCATAGATATAAGGAGATGCTGATTTATTACCATATTGGTCGTATGCCCAGATATAATAAGCCTGAATTTTATTCTCCTTTGCCGAAATGGTAAAAGTCCAGGCCTTGCTCTTACTTCTTCCAGATTGCTGTTCTTCTGTCTGCTTGTCAGCATGTTGTCCCAATGTATGCTGCAAATATGCAGAATAGGAGGTACTATAGAAGATATCTCTTATCTCTTCATCAGCCTTTCCTGTCACCTGAAACTCTGTATTATGCCATCCCTTATCTGTACTACATTGGAGTACTGGACCCTCCATATCAAGTTTTATAGCCTCTGATAGGTTGGCAGCACAGTCAATGGTCCATACATAATAACTCTCTTTTATGTGACTTTCCTGGTTCTTATAAGTAATACTTAATTCTTCATCACCTTTCTCATGCTGACTTTCATATGTTCCGGATTCTATCTTAGCAACCCATTGCTTATATTCCTCATAGGTTCCACACATAATTTGATCAATACCCGCATCACCAGTATCTTGTGCTGTTACTGTAATGTCGATTGGTGAGACCCTTTCTTCGGTGGTAGGGTAGGTTTTGATAGAGTAATTGGTAATCTTAGGCGCTTCTCCATCATAGAGAAAATGGACAGGGGTAGAACAGAAAAAATAACCTCGTTCTCCCTTTATTACTATTCGACTTAATTTGGCTGGACTAGTGATATTAAGAGTATTGATACTTTGTTTGATGTTACTATCCGATTGCAGTTTTAGAATGGAATATTTTTCGGCACAGTCTAGGGTAATATCTTTGTGTTTTATGTATACGGTGTTATGTTTTTTAGACCAATTCATATTTTTTTCCTGGTTGACGAGGTTAAAATATTCTCTACAGGATGTAACTACATCACAGGAATGTTCATATACACAGAAACGTAACTGGGTTCTTATGTCTATCAGGTTAAATAAATAAGTCTTCCAATCGTGCTGATCTTCTTGTAACTCTACCTTTTTTGAATATATCCAAATATTATCTACTAATATATTCTCTGTGGAAGTTGTATATGAACATTTATACTCTGCGCAACGATCAATCTTTTGACCACTCTTCACTGGAATGTCATTAATTACGAGATTTCCTGTTCCAGACTCAATTATAACGGTAACCTTTTCTTTTTTTAGCAGAAAGGATAAGTACTGCACACTACTATCTATAGATAATTCATAGTAGTCCTCAATGTGTTCGAAATCTTCTAATGCTTCTGGAAGAATCTTTTGTCCATCTATCTTAATTTCATTTATTAACCAAAACTCTTCCGGTGTTAGTTTGATCTTTAAGGCCTCAGCCAAATAAAAATAACAAGTACTGTTCTCCTTCGCTGTCTTGCAGCAATACTCTGCCCCATCCACTTTCAACTGATATCTCTCATCATTAGCGATAGTTATGGTGTTACACGCCTTAAAATCTGCTTCAATATTTATATCATCTGAAAGGTTCTGTATCTCTTCCTCCCAATTCTGACCTTTTGCAAACTTCTTTTTTGTTCCATTCACTATATAGTCACTAATAAGATTCTTCTCCTTACAGGTTAATCGTACTTTAATACGAGTATCTGTTGTTACTGATACAGAACCATTACCTGACAAAAGCAGGTTATCCCCTTCCAAAACTTCTAATACTCCCTCTCCTATATAGGCTGTAGTAATTGTTATTTTCTTTACTTCTTCCTCACCATAAGCACTACCCAGAAAACAATTGACACCATACTGAAAAAGAAAGTATCCCATTAATGCTAGAAAAATCACCTTACTTCCCTGTATCGCCCAATCTCTTAACCCCTTACTCACGTTATTCCCTCCTTATACTCTTTTACCTCCCTTAGTATATTCGAATAGATCTTGTCTTACTTGTTGCCCCTCCAATTGTTTTCTTACCGATACTTTTGTAAGCACTAATCTTTATATAATATGTAGTCCTTCTCCTTCCTTTTTTGTATTGGTAGGATGTTTGTTTGGAGTTCTTTATGATTGCAACTCTTTTATAGGTTTTTCCCTTATTCGTGGAGACATAAACCTTGTAGCCGGATGCTCCTTTTACTTTCTTCCATTTAATCATCCACCCTTTATTTTTAGATGTTCCTACTCGTCCCACACTGGTGGTTATGACTTTATCTGGCTTTGTGACCACCTGAAGCTTTGCTCCTTTTCCATAATAACGAACCTTGTTTATTATCTTATAAGGCTTTAGATAAAGATGATAACTAGTTCCAGAAGTTAATTTTTTCTTTCCAACAAATGTCTTTAGAGTATAAGCGTTTTTAGTTCCCTTAATATCACAGATTATTTGGTACTTCTTTACCTTAGCATTATACCCATATAATCTATATCCAGTTACCCCTGTAACCTGACGCCATTTCAGATTGACTGTAGAAGTCGTCTGAGATATCATCCTAATCTCCTGTAAATCTGATGGGCGCACTATGACCCTACAGGATACCTTTTTATTACTGCATGTTGTAGTAATAATAGCTGTTCCAGGCCGTAATCCTATGACCTTCCCTTTCTGATCTACGATTGCAACTTTAGTATTAGAACTCTTCCAGTTCACCTTCCATCTATTTATGTTTTGGGGACTAGTGGTTACAATTAATTGCTTTTCATTCTTTTTACCTGGATATATCGTCATCGTCTTTTTTGATAGACTCATTGATTTTAATGCTGTTGTCACCGTCACTTGGCAACTAGTAGTAATACTATCATTTTCTAAGGATACTGCTGTAATCAAAGCCTTTCCCTCTGACAAAGCTCTTATGTTTCCTTCTCCATCCACTGTAGCGACCTTTGGATTAGACGAATAGTAACCAATCTGTGTAATCGTTGCAGAAGCTGGAGTAACAGAGTGCGTTAGTTTTAAGGAGTTATTAGAATTCCAATTTAAATTAACACTAGACTGATTAATATGAATTCTTTCAACTGGTATGTATTCTTTAAAAACTAGATGATTGGTAATGGCATAGCTCTGTACATTAGTCCCTGGTTTCCCATATAAGATAGTACTTGGAGAAAAAACGTCCGTTCCTAACACATTTGTATCAGCAATTATAACACCTTGATTAAGTAAACTATTACTGAAGGCATAGTCTCCAATACAAATACATTGCTTCTCAGAAAAGATGCTAATCTTTGGGGCATAATCAGCAATTTGTAACTTTCTCCAATCAATCGTTGTAATCCATGTTAATTTATCTGTATCCATAAAAGCTTCATTTACAATTCCCATTGTTTTAGGTGATATTCTTATTCTTTGTAATTCTGTACATCTATAAAAAGCTGAATTATTGAGTATTGTCACACAATCGGGTAGAATTAACTCTTTTAATCCTGTACAATTTCCAAAAGCTAAGAAGTCTATCATAGTAACTTTATTGGGTATCTCTATATCAACTAATGAAGTACACCAACAAAAGGTACCTGTTTGAATACAGGTTATATTTTGGGATAATTTAATTTTCTTTAATTTGCTATTTAGAAAGAAAGAAAAAAGACCCATCTCCTCTACACTATCTGGCATATAAACAGAGACTATATTCTCACAGCTATCAAAACACCCTTTCCCTATCTCCTTAATTCCATCCTCAATAGTAACTTTTGTAATGCTCAAATTGTTCTCAAATAGAAATTCCCCCAGCCGGCTTACTTCCTTTCCATCCATCCTTGCCGGTACTTTT
>JAEZPG010000107.1 GCA_023413555.1 Bacillota bacterium
AGAGCAAAAGGAAGAAAATCTTTATCAGCATAGGTCGCAGGTTTGTGACCTTTTCTTCTATTGGATTTTATCCCTAGGATTATATCCTATTTGAAAGGGTGATTTTGAATTTGTCAGAATCATTAAAAAATTCAAAACAATTTACAAATGTATATAAAAATGGCGTTTCTTACGCCAATCGTTATCTTGTTATGTATAAGCTGGAAAACCAGCTAGGAGCTAATAGACTTGGAATATCCGTTAGTAAAAAAGTAGGAAATAGTGTTATTCGACATAGAATAACCCGTCTGATACGGGAGAGCTTCCGGTTAAATGAAAATAAATTTTCAATTGGATATGATATTGTGGTGGTAGCAAGAGTTGCTGCCCGGGACAAGCAGTATAAGGAAATTGAAAGCGCCTTGCTGCATGTTGCAAATCTTCATAAAATAGTAAAAGAGATGATTGAATCGTGATAAAACGATTTTTGATATTATTAGTGAAATTCTATAGAAAATTTATTTCTCCATTAAAGAGAAGGCCGACATGTATTTATACTCCCACATGTTCAGAGTATGCATTACAGGCTTTACAGAAGTATGGGGCTGTGAAAGGGACATATTTAGCTGTTAAAAGGGTTCTTCGTTGTCATCCTTTTCACGAAGGCGGATATGACCCTGTGCCTTAGGCTTAAACACTATTTCAATTACCTAATGATCGATAACTCTTTAAGGAGGAAAAAGAATTGTCATTAATATTTTTGACACAGCATGAGGGGATTTTAGGACCAATAGCCAGTGTACTAGGATGGATACTGAATGTTTTAGCTAATTTTCTTAATTTATTTGGTATTCAGAATACAGGGATTACCATTGTATTATTTACGTTTGTTGCATACACCCTTATGCTTCCATTGACACTTAAGCAAAGTAAATTCCAAAAATTGCAGACTAATATGGCACCAGAGCTAAGTGCTATTCAAAAGAAATATAAAGGAAAAAAAGATGAAGTTTCAATGCGTAAGCAGCAGGAGGAAACTAGTGCTGTTTATCGTAAATTCGGCACTTCACCAACAGCCGGATGTTTACCTATGTTAGTTACATTACCGCTTATGTTTGCATTATATAGGGTAATATATAACATGCCGGGATATGTAGATATTTTTTATAAAAAATACGATGATCTTGCAACACAATTAGTTGCTGTACAAGGATTTAGTAAAAATTTAGCAGATTTGATAGATGATAAAACAATTACTTTAACCCAAAATCTTCAAGTTTCTGCAGGTGATTGGCAAACATTGCTTGACAAAGGAACTTCAGCAGATACGACTACAGTAGTAAATAATCTAATAGATGTATTGTCTCAATTAAAAGCTACTGGATGGGAAGCTTTAAAAGGGATACAAGGAATTGCAGGTAATACACATTTAACATCTTTAGTGGACACAACTCATCAAGCATCATTATCACTTAATAGCTTTTTAGGATTAAGCGTTGTTGAAAATCCTAATATTGCATCACCTGCTGTACTTATTCCTGTATTAGCAGCAGGCTTACAATTCTTACAAACTAAACTGATGCCTCAGGCTAATACCGACCCTGACTCACCAGGTGCTTCCACTATGAAGAGTATGAATGTTATGATGCCAATTATGTCTGGTATATTCTGTGTTATTCTTCCTATTGGTGTAGGCTTGTATTGGGTAGCAGGTAGTGTCTACCGTATTATTCAACAGCTTATTGTAAATGCTTATATGAAGAAAATAGATGTCAATGATATCATTAAGAAAAACTTGGACAAACAGAATAAAAAACGAGCTAGGAAAGGTGAAAAACCTATCAGTTTTGAGGAAATCACACGACAGAAAACAAGTTCCATAAATAGTACTTCCATATCGGACAAAACAAAAGTGAATAAGAAAAAGAGTGAACCTTCTGATTATAAACGAAGTGAGACGTCGTATAGAGCTAACAGCATTGCGGCAAACGCCAATCTTCTAGCTAGGAAGAATGGGGAGAAGGGAGACAAATAAGTTATGATGGATTGGGTTGAATTTACAGCAAAAACAGTGGATGATGCGCTTACAGAAGCGTTAATTAAATTAGGAACCACCAGCGATAATGTTGAGTGGGAAATAATTGAGAAAGAGAGTAATGGTATTCTAGGACTTTTCAGTAAACCGGCTAAAATTAAAGTACGTACAAAGCAAACTGTTCAAGGAGTTGCTAAAAACTTTTTAGAAAAGATTCTTAAGGCCATGAATATCCAAGCTAAAATTGAAGTTGAAGTAAACGAAGTGGATGGAGTTGTCCAGATTGATTTGTCTGGTGACGATATGGGGATATTAATAGGTAAACGCGGACAGACTTTAGACTCTCTTCAATATCTGACAAGCTTAGTTATTAATAAAGAAAGTGATAATTACCTTAAGGTGAAATTAGACACAGAGAATTACCGTGAAAGACGTAAAGAGACACTGGAGAATTTGGCTAAGAACTTGGCTTATAAAGTGAAGAGAACTAGAAAGCAAGTTGTGCTTGAACCTATGAATCCTTATGAGAGACGTATTATCCATTCGGCACTTCAAAACGATAAATATGTAGAGACTCATAGCGAAGGAGAAGAACCATATCGTAAAGTAGTAATTACTTTAAAGAAGGGCGCTATGAAGCCTTATAAATCCAATTACACTTATAATAAATCTTATAATCGCAGTTATAAAGATAAGAAAAATGTAAATACTGTTGTAGACTAACTAACAGGGACGGAGGATGGATTACCTTAAACTTTTGTAATCTTTCTTCTGTCCTTGTATTAATATAATGTTTTATGTAAGAAGGGACGGTAATTGTGAAAACAGATACAATTGCTGCAATTGCTACAGCACTGAGTAATGCAGGGTTAAGTATTGTAAGAATCAGTGGTAGTGAGGCGCTACAAATTATTGATCGGATCTATATCTCCAAATCGGGGAATAAAATATTATCAGAACAACCTACTCATACCATTCATTATGGGTTTATTAAGGATGGAGAAGAAATTATTGATGAGGTAATGGTTTCTATTATGAAAGAACCTACCACATATACTAGGGAAAATGTTGTAGAAATTAATTGCCATGGTGGTGTTGTGGTCACAAAGCGTATTTTGCAAACAGTTGTGAAGTATGGTGCTCGTATAGCAGAGCCGGGTGAATTTACAAAAAGAGCTTTTTTAAATGGACGTATTGATCTGTCTCAGGCTGAGGCAGTTATTGACATTATACATGCAAAAAGTGAGTATGCATTATCAAGCTCCGTAAAGCAGCTTAATGGTGGAATATTAGAACGTGTAAAGGAAATCAGAGATGCCATAATATATGATATTGCATATATTGAAGCTGCTTTGGATGATCCTGAACACATTAATATAGATAATTATCACGATGAGTTAGTAACGAATTGCAAATCCATATCAGAAAAGATTCAGAAATTATTAAGTACTGCAGATAATGGAAAGATCATTAGAGAGGGAATTCAGACTGTAATCGTAGGAAAGCCCAATGCAGGTAAATCTTCTCTTTTAAATGTGTTAGTCGGAGAGGATAGAGCTATAGTAACGGATATTGCAGGAACTACTAGGGATACTTTAGAAGAAATGATTCAATTAAATGGAGTAGTTTTAAATATTATTGATACTGCAGGAATTCGCTCCACAGAAGATATTGTAGAAAGAATAGGTGTGGATCGTGCAAAAAAGGTTGCTAAAGATGCGGATTTAATATTATATGTAGTAGATGGTTCAAGAGAATTAGATGAGAATGACCGTCATATTATGGAGATTATCAAAGATAGAAAGGCCATTGTGCTTTTAAATAAATCTGATTTAGAACAGAAGATTAGAGGTTCTGAGATAGAGAAACTAACAGGAAAGCAAGTTATTATTATCTCTGCAAAACAAAACAGAGGAATTGAGGAACTAGAGGAATGTGTAAAAAATATGTTCTTTACTGGTGATTTATCTTTTAACGATGAAGTATATATAACGAATCTAAGGCATAAGGAAGCATTAGAAGAAAGTCTCACTAGTGTAAGACAAGCTATGGAGAGTATGGAGACAGGGATGCCTGAAGATTTCTATACCATAGATTTAATGAACGCTTATGCTAAATTAGGTGAAATTATAGGTGAAGAGGTAGGAGACGATTTAGTGAATACTATTTTCCAAAAGTTTTGTATGGGAAAATAGGCAAAAGGGAAAGAGGAACAATAATGCCACATGTATGTGAAGAATATGATGTAGTCGTTGTGGGGGCAGGACATGCAGGATGCGAAGCAGCCTTAGCTTCTGCAAGATTATCGTTAAATACTATTTTATTTACTATTAGCATGGAGAGTGTAGCTTTAATGCCATGCAACCCCAATATAGGGGGAAGTTCTAAGGGCCATTTAGTAAGAGAAATTGACGCTTTAGGCGGAGAAATGGGAAAGAATATTGATAAAACATTTATTCAATCTAAGATGCTTAATGAATCCAAAGGCCCAGCAGTACATTCTTTACGAGCTCAAGCTGACAAACAGGATTATAGCAGAGCTATGAGACATGTATTAGAAAATACAGACAACCTTACTTTAAGACAGGGTGAGGTGTGTGAGATATTAGCTGAGAATGGGAAAGTTACTGGAGTTAAGACATTTTCCGGTGCAACCTATCTTTGTAAAGCAGTTGTCTTATGTACAGGAACATATCTCAATGCTAGATGTGTTCATGGAGATGTTAGTGTATATACTGGTCCAAATGGATTAGCAGCTGCTACTCATTTGACAGACTCTTTAAAGAGTCTAGGAATAGAGATGTATCGATTTAAAACAGGAACTCCTGCAAGAATTGACAAGCGCTCTATCGATTTTTCAAAGATGGAGGAACAATTAGGCGATAAGGAGATAGTACCATTTTCCTTTACGAATAAACCTGAGGATTTAGAGAGGGAGCAGGTATCATGTTGGCTTACTTATACTAATGAGAGAACACATGAGATTATTCGGCAGAATTTAGATCGTTCCCCGTTATATTCTGGTAATATTAAAGGAACAGGTCCTAGGTACTGTCCTTCTATCGAAGATAAGGTGGTAAGATTCGCTGATAAGTCAAGGCATCAGGTTTTTATCGAGCCAGAGGGCAACTATACTAATGAAATGTATATTGGTGGCATGTCTAGTTCCTTACCAGAAGATGTACAGTTTGCTATGTATCGTACAGTTCCAGGATTAGAAAATGCAAAGATTGTCAGAAATGCATATGCTATAGAATACGATTGTATCAATGCTAATCAGTTAAAAAGTTCGCTTGAGTTTATAGCTGTGGAAGGATTATTTAGTGGTGGTCAATTTAATGGAAGCTCTGGTTATGAAGAGGCGGCAGCCCAAGGTTTAATCGCAGGTATTAACGCTGCTCTAAAGATATTAGGAAGAGAACCTGTTGTATTAGATCGATCACAGGCTTATATTGGGGTGTTGATTGATGACCTAGTAACGAAAGATACTCATGAGCCATATCGTATGATGACGTCTAGGGCTGAGTATAGATTAATCTTACGTCAGGATAATGCAGATCTAAGGCTAACTGAGATAGGACATAAGATTGGATTAATTGATGATGAGAGATATGATAGCGTGATGCAAAAAAAATTAGCTATTGAAAAAGAAATCGAGAGACTTAATTCTGTTAAGATTGGAGCTAATACTGATGTGCAGGCAGTGTTAGAAAAACTAGGCAGTCAACCACTAAAGACAGGGTCTTCGCTAGCAGAGTTAATAAGAAGACCGGAATTATCTTATGAGATGTTATATGAATTGGATATAGATAGACCTGAATTAAGTAAGGATGTCACCCAGCAGGTTAATATCAACATAAAATATGATGGTTATATTACCAGACAGATGCGACAGGTAGAACAGTTTAAGAAGTTAGAATCTAAGAAGATTCCAGAAGACTTTAATTATGATGAGGTAAACAGCCTTCGTAATGAAGCAAGACAGAAATTAAAGCAGATTCGTCCAGCATCAGTTGGTCAGGCATCTCGAATCTCAGGTGTCAGTCCTGCAGATATTTCCGTGTTACTTGTATATCTGGAAATGTTAAGAAGAAAGTAATGAGAAGAAAGAGAGAGTACTGTGAGTAAAGATAATGTATTTTTATGGGGCTTAGAGCAACTTAAGATATCCATAACTAAGGAGCAAATAGAAGCATTTGAAATCTATTATAAGATGTTGGTGGAAAAGAATAAGGTTATGAACCTAACAGCTATTACGGAGTGGGAGGATGTAGTAGTAAAGCATTTTCTAGATAGCTTGGCATTAGTTAGTATAACAAGTTTAAATGAAGATCTCTCTCTTTTGGATCTAGGGACAGGGGCAGGATTTCCTGGAATTCCTTTAAAGATTACATTTCCGAACTTAAAGATTGTATTATTAGATTCTTTAAATAAACGTATTTTATTTTTACAAGAAGTTATAGAGACACTTGGAATGACAGGTATTGCAGCAATTCATGGAAGAGCGGAGGAATTTGCAAAGAAGTCAGAATTTCGCGGAAGTTTTGATTTGTGTGTTTCACGTGCAGTAGCAAATCTATCCACGCTATCTGAGTATTGTATACCATTTGTAAGAAAAGGAGGTTACTTTATACCGTATAAATCAAATAATGTCATAGAAGAAGTCGAAGGTGCAACGAAGGCCATTCAATTATTAGGTGGTAAGTTAGAAGAAGTTTATAGCTTTATACTTCCAGGAACGGATATGGCTAGATCTTTTATTAAGATAAAGAAGACTATGGAGACTCCTAATAAATATCCAAGAAGTGCAGGGAAGCCTTCCAAGGAGCCTTTATAGAATAGACGAAAGGAGAGGCTAATATGATTGAAGGTAAGTTTATTCATGGAGACCAAGATTTAAGTGTTATTTTCCAAATAAGACGCGAAGTATTTTGTAAGGAACAAAAGATTTCTGAGGAAGAGGAATTTGATAATTTAGATCAAAGAGCATTACATGTCATCATTTCTGAGAAACAATGTAATCTTGCAGTTGGTCGTCTTGTAGTGATGGAGGATTATTATAAGATAGGTAGAATTGCTGTATTAAAAGAATATCGTGGCATGTATTATGGGGACTTTGTTGTTCGCATGTTAGTAGATAAAGCTTTTCAGTTAGGTGCTAAGGAAGTTCATGTAGGGGCTCAAACCCATGTAAAAGGGTTCTATGAGAAGATTGGATTTAAGCAGGAAGGTGAAGAATATATGGAAGCGGGTATTCCTCACATTCCTATGAAATTAATAAGAGGAAGTTTATGTACAGGATGCGCCCAGAATAAGTAAAAGTAGCTGTTGCAAATTGTTGCAACAGCTATTTTTGTAGGTGCACGAGGCATAGTACATTTCTGGTAGGTGGAAGTTGCTAAGCTACCCTAGTAGTGTAAATGATACTTCTAAGACCAAGGGAGACTATCGTGAGATAGAAACTGAAAGAAGGTGGTTGCAAATTTATATAGAGGACTATTTGCAAAAGGTTTCCACGGAACAGATGAGTATGCAAAAGTGTTCGCGCATTAGAGGCTAGCAGATAACAAGCCTCATCAGTAGGGTAGAATTACCCAAAGAAAGAAAGGCTTTTATAGGTGCCAGTATACCAAATAGAAGTAAATGTTGCAGAGGATATCTGGTAGAAGAATCTGCATTTATCGATAGAAACTTCGTGAACTCGGATATTGATTATTTACGGAGCATTATCTAACAAATTTTGAAAGCTAAGGGACTACCGTGTAAGAAATGGTACAAAACTTTCTAACGATTATAATATTGTTATCATATGGTACAAAACATATAATTGGAGAACTGATTTATGATAGTTATGTACTAAATAATATAAGAACACCGTGCGTTAGACTGGTATGAAAGATGGTTAGACAGACTGACGTACGGTGGTGTGGTAGATCGGTAGAACAAGTAAGTATCTATAACACTCTTTGATGATACTGAGAGGGATACATGTTAACAAGGAAATTCTAGTTATAAATTTGATTCAATAAAAGATATCACTTGATGTGGGTTCTCTATCTGAGGGAGTTCTTTATTATTAATTAGCAAAGTAGTTTCTATAGAAGGATTAATAGATTCATACTGATCTAATATCTCCATGGCATCATTACATTCACTTCCTTCAAGAATCCGGATATCATTTGTTATAGATTGTAAAGCATGACTAATGTTAGTACAGGTATAATGACATTTTATACTAGAGTAGATAAATAGAGAATTAGAGCCACTAGTATGTGCTGCTTCGCTGTACGCCTTAATATAGCGTGAAACTGACATACTGTTAGACAAGTAAGCCTTATTAAACTTCTTAAGTAACTGATAACGTGAGTTGTTGATGTTATAAAGTAAAGTTCCTATTATAGGAAGGGTTAATAAGAATTTAATAATACGATGTTTTCTAGTAGGATATTTATTTACTGTCGTGATATCTCTAGGATTAATAAGGATCAACTTTTTAAACAGAGAGGAATCTATATGGCATGCCATAATGCTAATGGAACAGGAATTTCTGGAACATACAATTGACGTACTTTCACCTATTACATCTCTAATAAAATCAGAAATCAGTTGTACATAAAGGTAGCTAGTATAGGTCATCTTTGGTTTATCAGAATTTCCACAACCAATCAAATCTATTGTGTAAACAGTATAGTTCTTAGATAGGCTATCTGAAACATCCTTCCATTCGTAGTATGAACTGGTATTGTTTAAATCATGTACTAATAGTATTACTGGGCCACTACCTTTTTTTGTATAAAACACTCTACCAAGTCTCCAATTATAGTAGTTACCATAGTCCGAAAACAGATGATTCTTAAATGTACTGATATAGAATATAAACGTATTAATAAAATGAATAATCATTAAGGATAATGCAATAATACCTGCCACAAGTATAAATTTTTTACTAGATTTTTTCAATGAATACAACTCCTTTTGATCTGACGTGCTACCTATATTATATGTGATTCAATTCTTACTTACAATTAGTAATTGTTATTATAATAAATAGTAGTATAATCTTTTAGAATTAAATAATACATATTTTATCATTATATTATAAATTGAGACTATATATTGAAGTGCGATTTATGATATAATTAGTATGTAATTAATATAAATAGGTGTATGAGAATGAAAATAATTTGTAATAATGACGGACATGAAAATAGATATGAACCGTCATATAGAATACTCCAAGACTTAGAATTAGAGCGTAAAAGAATAGCAAGAGAGCTACATGACTCAACGATTCAGATGTTGACTATGTTAATTTATAAGGTCGAATTATGCGAGAATATAGTAGATAAGGACATAATTAGAACTAAAATGGAACTAGACATTATGAAAAGAGTGTTAAAAGATACTATTGATGATATTCGTAGTACAATTTATAATTTACATCCAATGTCTTTAGATGATTTGGGATTAATTGCCTCGATAGAACGTTATTTAATAATTTTAAAAAGAGACAGTACTATTGATTTTACTTTAAACGTCACCGGAGTAGAAATAAAGTGTATCCCAGTTATTAATTCGTCATTATACCGTATAGTTCAAGAATGTTGTAATAATATTATCAAGCATTCCAAAGGAACAAAAGCTTCTGTACATATTATTTTTTCGGATAATCATATTAAGATGAATATAAAGGATAATGGAGTTGGAATTAAAAAAAATCATAATATTTCTAATTATGATATGGATGTTTTGAGAAGTGAAGATTATAGAAATGGATATGGAATACCTATGATGATAGAAAGAGTACATTTGCTAGGAGGAAATATCGAAATACATACTGGTATAGATGGAACAGATATTATGGTGTATATACCATTATTTTTCAATAAGGAGGACAAAATTTAGATGATTCGAATTATTATTGCAGATGATCATTGGATGGTGAGAGACGGAATAAAGCAACTTCTTGAGTTAGATGATAATATGACTGTTGTTGCGGAAGCTAGTAATGGCGAAAGTTGTTTAAGTGTAGTAAGTAAAACGAATGCAGATGTTTTATTACTCGACATTAATATGCCAGACATTAGTGGGTTAAAGCTTATAGAAGAAATTCATAAACGAGATATTCGCATTAAGATTATTATTCTTACAATACATAATGAGGCAGAATATATGAATAAAGCAATGAGGTTAGGTGCTGACGGATATGTTCTCAAAGACTCTGATAGTAGCATCCTAAAACAAGCAGTTATAAGAACACTACGAGGAGATCGTTATATTGATAACACTTTATGTTCATATTACTTTTCTGACAATAACTTGATTTATGAGACGATGCAAAACGATGATCTTACAAATAGAGAGATTGAAGTTTTGACTCTGATAACACAAGGACTATATAATAAAGAAATAGGATACAAGCTGGGCATCAGTGAAAAAACTGTTAAGAATCATGCCTCAAATATATTTAGAAAAATAAATGTATCAGACAGAACTCAGGCTGCTATTTATGCTATTAAGAACAACTATGTTAGTATTTAGAATTTAAAATTGTTTCACGTGAAACATTATTATAGTAGTAATTCTACTATTCCTTTGTATAAAAATAAAATGTTTCACGTGAAACATTTTATTTTATGAATTGATCAAATCTACTATAGTCAGGCAAATAAGTTAATGATATAATATAGAGGTATGTATTAGAAAGATTATAAACCAAAGGGAATATAGGTGATAGCATGGGAAGAGTGATAGCAATAGCCAATCAAAAGGGCGGAGTTGGAAAAACGACTACAGCTATTAATCTATCTGCAGCATTGGCAGAGGCAGGAAAAAAAGTATTAACTATTGATATTGATCCACAGGGAAATACATCTAGTGGATTAGGTATTGATAAAAACAGTTTGAAAAGCACAGTTTACGAATTGTTAATAGGTAATGCGACACTATATGAAAGTATCCAACGTAATGTATTGGACAACTTATCTGTATTGCCATCTAATGTTGAATTGGCAGGAGCAGAGATTGAATTGATCGGTATTGAGGAGAAGGAGTATATACTCAAAAAGTATGTAGATATTATTCGTGATGATTATGAGTATATAATAATTGATTGTCCACCATCATTGAATACTCTAACAGTAAATGCTATGACGACAGCTGACACAGTACTTGTTCCAATTCAATGTGAATACTATGCTTTAGAGGGTCTCTCTCAATTAATACATACCATTAACTTGGTTAAAAAGAGACTGAACCCAAATTTGGAGATAGAAGGCGTAGTATTTACTATGTTTGATGCGAGAACAAATCTTTCCTTACAGGTTGTAGAAAATGTAAAAGAGAATTTGCATCAGAATATCTATAAAACAATAATACCAAGAAACGTGCGATTAGCTGAAGCACCAAGTCATGGACTTCCTATAACTGCATATGACAGTAAATCTGCTGGAGCGGAAGGATATCGGTGCTTAGCCAAAGAAGTAATTGAAAGAGGGAATTAGTCAATGGCAACTGTAAAAGGATTAGGTAAGGGGCTAGGAAAAGGTTTAGATTCAATGATTCCTGATATCATAAAGGAAAAAAAGGATCAAGTAGAAGCAGCAAAGGAAAGAAATCAAGAAACTTTGATCGCAATTAATCAAATTGAACCTAATAAGGGACAACCAAGAAAAGTATTTAATGAAGATGGACTAATTGATCTGGCAGAATCTATTAAACAGTTTGGAATTATTCAACCCCTTATTGTTCAAAAAAAAGGTGAGAATTATCAAATTATAGCTGGTGAGAGAAGATGGAGAGCAGCTAAAATAGCTGGGCTTAAAAAAATACCAGTTATTATAAAAGAGTATACACCACAGGAAGTAATGGAGATTGCTTTAATTGAAAATATTCAGAGGGAAGATCTGAATCCAATTGAAGAAGCTCTTGCTTATCAGAAGTTAATTGCAGAATTCAAGCTTAAACAAGATGAACTTGCAGAGAGAGTTTCAAAAAGCCGTGCAGCCATTGCAAACTCTATGCGATTACTTAAGCTAGGAGAAAAAGTTCAGCAAATGGTGATAGAAGATATGATTTCTAGTGGGCATGCAAGAGCTCTCATTGCGGTAGAGGATATGGATCAGCAATATAATCTTGCAACTTATATTTTTGATCAAAAACTAAGTGTAAGAGAAACTGAGAAACTGGTTAAGAAAGTATTAGATGGAGCGACAAAAGAAAGTAAAAAAGATACAATTGTATTCTCCGAAGAGGAGATACTTGCTTATAATAAGATAGAAGAGCATATGTACAATATTATTGGTAGCAAGGTCTCTATACGAAAGAAGCAAAAAAATAAAGGTAAAATAGAGATTGAGTATCACTCTAGTGAAGAGTTGGAAAGAATAATAGACTTATTTAATAAATTGCAAAATAACTAAGTAAAGGCAGGTATATAAATGAGAGTATTTGATAATCTGGGAATTGACATGGGATATGTGCTTTTAGGTGCACTAGGAGTAATATTAATCTTATTAGTAATGACTATTATAATATCTGTTAAATTAAGTAAATTAAAAGTGAAATATAACGGATTCATGGAGGGCCAGGATGGTAAGAGCTTAGAAGATGCAGTAATGATAAAGTTTAAGGAAATCGATACCATTAAAGAGATTCTGAAGAAGCATCAGGCTCATTTTAATAACACTGACGATGTAATTAAAACGACATACCAGAAAATTGGAATTGTAAAATATGATGCCTTTAAGGAAATGGGTGGAAGCCTTAGTTTTACTTTAGCCTTATTGAATCAGGAGAATAGCGGTTTTGTAATTAATTCTATGCATAGTAGTAGAGAAGGATGTTATACGTATATAAAAGAAATTATTCATGGTGAATCTTATGTTGTACTGGCTGAGGAAGAGCAGCAAGCATTAGATAAGGCAATAAAGAGTAATAATCTGGTATAGATATAGAAAATAGATTATATGATGAATAAAGAGACAGAAATATGACTAATAACCAGTCACATTTTGTCTCTTTAATCATCTACAGAACTATCTCTGTGACAAAGATTAGTAGAGTGTAAGAGATGATGGTTGAGGTGAAAAGAGACTAGAAAATGACTATTCTAAGGAGAACCAAGATTAAAAGTTAATCTATTATAAGAAATATTACAATAAATAAATATTTAACAAACAACTATAGAAATTCTAAGTATAAACTACATATTTTTAGTAATTTTGTATAAGTTCTAATGAAATTGTATTTAGAAATAAACAATTTGTTACATATATAGAGAGAGACATAAGCCAATTAAATAGAAAAGCACCAAATTTGCCTTAAAATCATGGGAAAAATAGCGAAAATTAAGAATTGACAAATTGTATATACACGCATACAATAACATTAGTTAAAAATAATAAGACACATGATTGTTAAAATATTAACAGTGACAATAACGAGATATGTAATAGGAGGATATGGGTATGGCAAAGAAAGAGCAAGCATTACAAATTGTAGATAATGTAGAAACCTTAATGGCCAAAATAAAAGAGGTTAAGGAAGCTCAACAATTATTTTCTACCTATACACAGGAAAAAGTTGATGAAATATTTAAGGCAGCAGCACTTGCAGCAAATAAGCAGAGAATTCCTCTTGCTAAAATGGCAGTTGAGGAAACTGGTATGGGAATTGTTGAAGATAAAGTAATAAAAAACCACTATGCATCTGAGTATATTTATAATGCATATAAGGATACAAAAACCTGTGGAGTAATTGAAAGAAATGATTCTTATGGATTTACAAGGATTGCAGAACCTATTGGTTTAGTAGCAGCAGTTATTCCAACGACAAATCCTACAGCAACAGCTATATTTAAAATCTTAATTTCTTTAAAGACTAGAAATGGAATCATTATTAGTCCTCATCCAAGAGCAAAAAAATCAACAATTGCAGCTGCAAAGGTTGTACTTGATGCAGCGGTAGAAGCAGGAGCGCCTAAGGGAATTGTTGGTTGGATTGACATACCTAGCCTAGAAATGACCAATGAGATTATGAAGAATGCAGATATTATCCTTGCAACAGGTGGTCCAGGTATGGTTAAGTCAGCATACTCCTCTGGAAAGCCAGCATTAGGTGTAGGTGCTGGGAATACTCCAGCCATTATTGATGAATCTGCAGATGTGTTGTTGGCGGTTAGCTCTATTATACATTCTAAAACATTTGACAATGGTATGATTTGTTCTTCTGAGCAATCTGTAATTGTTAGTGATAAGATATATGACCAAGTTAAGAAAGAGTTTATAGTGAGAGGCTGTCATGTATGTTCTCCTGAAGAAACAGAGAAGTTAAGAAAGACAATTTTGATCAATGGGGCTTTAAATGCGAAAATTGTTGGCCAAAGCGCTTACAATATTGCAGCTCTAGCTGGTTTTGAAGTACCTGAAACTGCAAAGATTCTAATAGGTGAAGTAGAAAGTGTAGAATTGGATGAAGAATTTGCGCATGAAAAGCTTTCTCCAGTACTAGCTATGTATAAAGCAAAGTCCTTTGATGACGCAATAGCAAAAGCAGAACGTCTCGTAGCAGACGGTGGTTATGGACACACTTCTTCTCTGTATATTAACGTAGGAACAGGTCAAGAAAAGGTAGAAAAATTTAGAGAAGCTATGAAGACCTGTAGAATTCTTATTAATACTCCATCCGCCCAAGGTGGTATAGGTGACCTTTACAATTTTAGATTAGCTCCATCTCTTACATTAGGTTGTGGTTTTTGGGGTGGTAACTCAGTATCAGAAAATGTTGGAGTAAAACATTTAATTAATATAAAGACAGTCGCTGAGAGGAGAGAGAATATGCTTTGGTTTAGAGCTCCTGAAAAGGTATATTTTAAAAAAGGCTGTTTACCTGTAGCACTTGCTGAATTAAAGAATGTATTGAATAAAAAGAAAGTGTTTATTGTAACAGATAGCTTCCTATATAAGAATGGTTACACTAAGGTGGTAACAGATGAATTGGATAGTATGGGAATTCAGCATACTACATTTTATGATGTAGCTCCAGATCCAACATTAGCATGTGCAGTGGAAGGAACTAAGGCTATGAACAGCTTTGAACCAGATTGTATTATCGCAATCGGTGGTGGTTCTGCTATGGATGCAGCAAAGATTATGTGGGTGATGTATGAGCACCCAGAAGTAGACTTTATGGATATGGCTATGCGATTTATGGATATAAGAAAGCGTGTTTACAGTTTCCCTAAGATGGGTGAGAAAGCATACTTCATTGCGGTACCAACTTCATCAGGTACAGGTTCTGAAGTAACACCATTTGCCGTTATTACAGATGAGAAGAGTGGAACCAAATATCCATTAGCAGATTATGAATTACTTCCTAAGATGGCAATTGTTGATGCTGACTTGATGATGCACCAACCTAAGGGTCTGACAAGCGCGTCCGGTATCGATGCATTAACTCACGCTCTTGAAGCATATGCGTCTATTATGGCTACTGACTATACGGATGGCCTTGCTTTAAAAGCTATGAAGAACATCTTTAAGTATCTACCAAGTGCTTATGAAAATGGAGCTGCAGATCCAATTGCTAGAGAAAAAATGGCTGATGCATCTACATTAGCAGGAATGGCCTTTGCTAATGCATTCTTAGGAGTATGTCATTCTATGGCGCATAAATTAGGATCATTCCATCACCTTCCTCATGGTATAGCTAATGCAATCTTAATTACAGAAGTAATGAGATTTAACGCTGTTGAAGTTCCTACAAAAATGGGAACCTTCTCTCAGTATCAATATCCACATTGCTTGGAAAGATATGCAGAATGTGCAGATTTCTTAGGAATTAAGGGTAAGGAGGATAAGGAGAAATTAGAAAACCTTATTAAGGAAATAGAGACTCTTAAAGAACGTGTTGGAATTAAGAAGAACATTAAAGAATATGGTGTTGATGAGAAGTATTTCTTAGATACATTAGATGATATGGTAGAGCAGGCATTTGATGATCAGTGTACTGGAGCCAATCCAAGATATCCTTTAATGAAGGAAATCAAAGAGATATACCTAAAAGCTTACTATGGTAAGTAAATGCACGTGAGTAATTACTAATATAAGGAAAACGCCTTGCTACCTAATGGTGGCAGGGCGTTTTGTAAGTTATAGAATTAGGAATCTTAATGAAAAAGGGTGGTAACCAATGGGGAGCACTAGCCACCACTCTCTTAAAGAAGGAAAATAAAAAGAATATTAATCAAACTATTCGTAATCGACAACGTTAACCCATTTAAGAAGAAGATCTCTCTCTTCTGGCTTGCCTTTAGCCAGTTGGGCAGCAGCAACGATAGGAAGCCATTGCTGAACATACTGCTTTGGTGTCTGACTTTTCTTGCAGAAGATGTCCATATAAGCATTGGCCATATCTTTATTGGATAGAGAAAGTAGAAGATAGGTACGGGCCACATCTGCACTGGCATTACCTTGAGATGCATGGATCCAGTCTAATGTGTAGTACATATCTTTAGATACAATAATATTGCGAGGCTCAAAATCACCATGACATACCTTGTTATGTTTTGGCATGCCATCTAATCTCGTTAATAAATCATACTTAACAACATCATCTATCTCAGTTAAACTGGAAATCTGAGATTTCATCTTATCTTTTAACTTATTTAATAATGGGGATCTCTTAGATTGAATATTCAATTGAATATCCACCATTTTATCTATGTACTTTTCCATGTCTTCAGGATTCTGTTGCATAACCGTAGCTAGGGTAGGTCCTTCAATATAATCCATAACAATGGCCCACTTTCCTTCCACCATAGTTACCTGCCTGATATGTGGAAGATCTAATCCTGTTAATTCAACACGAGATGTATTAAGAGCCTCTAAAAGAACATCTACTTTAGACATGTTAGAGCTAAAGACCTTAACGGCTTGATCGTTGTAGCGATAAACTTGTGATGATGTTCCTGTGGCAATCAAGTTGGTTAAATCCATAATAACACTCCTCCCTATGATGTATACAATTTGTCATAAAATAAAATAAAAAGATTAGTATAAATCCACAAATATTATAACACAATTATACAAATAAGTACACACTTATATCCGATATATATATATATTAAACAATAGTATTCTATATAGAAAACAATATAATATGAGAAAATGAGAGCATAATAGTCGACATTTATATATACATAGAATGGAAAATTAAGTATAATATAGAAAGCAGTGTAAATGTACTTGTAGATGGAGGGGCTTATGAGAAAATTAGAAATTAGTGCAATAAAAGGTACTGAGATACTTGCTAAGGATGTATATGGGCAAAATGATATTATTCTCTTACCTGCCGGAATACATCTTAAAACCGAATACATTGAGCCTCTTAGGGCTATGGAAATTCCATTCATATATGTAGAGGATGAGTACTCTATTGGTATTGAAGAAGGTAAAATCAGTGAAAATGAAATAAAGTCGCTGTGTTTACATAAGATAAGGGGTACCTTAGATCGATTTTCATATAGCATGCCTAATCAGGCCAATCAGGTAAATCATATTGCAGAGGAAGTTATTCTGGAAGTTTTGAATAATGAACACGTCATATATAATATAGCAGGAGTGAGACAAAGAAGTGAAGAGATTTATAGCCATAGTCTTAGTGTATGTGCTCTTTCCGTACTACTGGCAATCCGTTTGAATCTATCTAAAACTAAAGTTATGGATGTTGCAGTAGGAAGTATTCTTCATGACATAGGTTACTCTTGTATAGATGTCAAGTTTAAAGGACATCACAAAAAGAATTATAGCTTAAATGAGTTAAAGGAAATAAAGAAGCATGTAATTTATGGTTATAATTTAGTAGAAAATGCGGAGTGGTTGTCATCTGCCTCTAAGGAGATCATTTTATACCATCATGAGATGTGTAATGGTGCAGGCTACCCATTTCGATTGAATGGAGATAAGATTAAGATAGGAAGTAAAATAGTGGCTGTATGTGATTCGTTTGATAGCTTAGTTTATGGATATATGATGAAACCAAGGAAGGTCCATGAAGCAATAGAATATATAGTCGGTCAAAGTGGCCTCAAGTTCTCTCATCAGGTGGTGAAAGTTTTTAATGATTCAGTTGCAGCATTTCCTAATGGAACTATCGTACTGACCAATGAAAAAGAGCTAGGTATTGTATTAAGGCAGAACAATAGTTGTCCTACACGTCCGATTATACGTATTATAAGGGACAAAGATGGGAATAAATGTAATAAGTGGATAGAGAAGAATCTGATGGACTATCATACGTTATTTATTATAGATACAGTAGAGAGTTTGTAGGTGACCAATTATAGGTAAAAGAATATCCCTCAAAGTCAGTAGACAAATCATAAAATTGGTGATATAAATAGATATGCTTATTACTTATGTAGTAAAGGGGGTATTGGAGCTATGCATAGTTATCTTAGAGCAATCGGGTTTAGCCAGATGAGTAGTCAGATTGAAATGGATAAACTTATTGAGTATATATTAAACAATTCAACACATGATAAGATGGTAATGACGGATAATAGAACCATGTATGCTGAGGTGGCAAAGGAGTTTGCACCCAATATGGGAATTGCTTTGCGTGGAGAATATGATGAAAAAGGCGTGTTTCGTTTAGAGAATTATTATCCATATTATATTGGGAAAACCATTTCTACAAAGGAAGAGGTAACGTTTAATAAGAAAGTGGATAATAATAGTTATACAGGTATGTGTGATGATATCAGGGTTGGTGTTAGCTTAATCTTTTACTTGCAGAATGTGATGGAATACCTAGGGCTTCGTAACCGTAAGAGAAGTATGGGCCAGGATTTATCTGTCATGTTAACAGGCTTGTCCTTAGAAGGTAAGATTCTTCTTGGAATTGAAAAGAAGCAGAAGAGTAAAAAGAATAAAACTGTGGAAACAAAGAAGAGAAACCAGTTACTTGCTCAAGCTAGAGAAGGTAATCAGGAAGCCATAGACAGCTTAACCATAGATGATATTGATTTATATGCATCCATTAGTAAAAGAACAAAGAATGAAGATGTTTACTCCATTGTTGACAGTACGTTTGTTCCATATGGTTCCGAATCAGATAATTACTTGGTGGTTGGAACTATATTGGACTATGAGACCATTGTTAATGAGTACACGAAAGAAGAGATATACTCTATGGTAATTGATTGCAATGAGCTCAAATTTGAACTTTGTATTGCAAAGAAGGATCTAGTAGGAGAACCTGCTGTTGGGCGAAGATTTAAAGGGGTTGTTTGGATGCAGGGGACTGTTAAATTTGAAGAATTGTACTAGATATCTTTAGGTTGACGAAATCAGTATCTCAGACTATAATAAGTATTGTGTCTGAATCTAGTACTCTTTGATTCAGATGAAAAGAAGTTCTCATAGTTAAATGGATATAACAGGGACCTCCTAAGTCTCAATTGCAGGTTCGATTCCTGCTGGGAACATTGTATAGTATGCCACATCATTAGGTATGAATGGTGTGGCATTTTTACGTATAGAAAAGTCCCATCAAAGTTAAGACTGAAAAACCAGCCTTACGCTTAATCATTAAACAACTCATTTTTACGTTTACTTACATTGTGAATGTATGTCTTCAATAGCTCCCATAATTTGCAACCCAACTTATACATTCCCACACCTATCAAAAATGATGACAAGAAAGCTAAAATAGGATGTAATTCAACAGTGCCAATAGTAATCAATACAAATGGTATATCAAAATGAAAAATAAAGCCAACTAATTTGACTACACCCATGATAGGCGTGACAATACCGAAAAATCTTAATGAGGGTGCTAAAATCCCCAAAAATGGAATAATAATTGCACCAGTAAGACCCGTCAATCCATAAAAAGCAAA
This sequence comes from Bacillota bacterium, assembly GCA_023413555.1. Classification (GTDB taxonomy): domain Bacteria; phylum Bacillota; class Clostridia; order Lachnospirales; family Lachnospiraceae; genus KM106-2. Next base: position 19,917 of record JAEZPG010000107.1, read on the forward strand.
GATAGCCATAAACTTTTGTCGATTAAAACGGGTATTCTCATATATTAAGTCACTAATATATGCTCTTGCCATATCTTTTGAATCACCCAATTTATCAATTATTTGTTGTGGGGAAAGGCCCTCGGCTTTTTCCATTTCTATTATTTGACACTTAATTTCTTTTATAATATCAACTTTTTCAGAAGTTGATATAGGTTTTAGGTACCGATAAATAGAATCTAAATAGTTATCCAGTGTTGAATCCATTATTCTTCTCCCTTCAAATCAGAAATAGCATTTAATAAGTTATTCCATTCTAAAGACATTCTATCTAAATAATTTTTTCCATCTTCTGTAATTGAGTAGTATTTACGAGAGGGCAAGCCTTCTCTTGTATCTTGCCAAGTAGAAGTTAAAAAACCTTCCTTAAGAAGTCTCCTTAATAAAGGATAGACAGTACTTTCTTTGGCCGATATAATTGGATACTGACTAATCTTTTGTATAAGTTCATACCCATAATAGGCTTTTTGATTCAACAAAATTAAAATGCATAAGTCAAGAGTACCGCGTTTCATCTGTGATTTCCATTCTTCTATGTCCATATTTTACCTCCTATATACATCGTACCACATAGTACTGTGTTTATCAATAGTAATCTCAAAAATCATACCAAGAGTTTGACTAGGGTAGATAGAATGGAGTAAAAAATATGTAAAAATATCAAACATATACTATATATATTAATGTATATTGTGGTACAATAGAATATTATAAGGGATATGGGAGGAATCAGATGAAAAAGATAGCTAATATGTTTTATTCCATCTTTTTTGTAGCAGCTATAATATTTTTAGTTTACTGTTTTGCTGAATTTAGAGAAGATATTGCAACAATGATTTGTGCTACTATTGTTATGTTAATTGCAACCTTTCTATTTATTGACGTACTTGTTAACATTTACAAAGCAGAGAAAAAGGATCTGTTAGAAAAGACGCAAGAAAGACAGGATGCTTTTAATAAGGAAATAAGCAAGACGATGGAAGAAATTTTAAAATATGAAAAGGCCATTTATGTAATCAATAAAAGAGAGCTTTTAGAACTCAAGAAAGAACAGATAGTGGACCAACCATCTGACACAGCTAAATTCAAAGTATTATAACATTGGGCAGGAGACTTTATGAATTATATAATTGTAGACTTGGAATGGAATCAGAGCCCACATGGCAAAGGAAGTGAGCGAGAAAAGCTTCCCTTTGAGATTATAGAGATTGGTGCTGTAAAAGTCAGTAGTCAGAGAAAGATTCTGGAGGAATATCACAGCTATATTAGACCTCAGGTATACTCGGAGCTTCATTTTAAAACCCAGGAGCTACTAAATATTGATATAAAGCATCTGAAAAATCAGAAATACTTTTCAGAAGTAAGTAAAGAGTTTATTAATTGGTGTGGTGACCAATACGTGTTTTGCACCTGGGGAAATATGGACCTTACAGAGTTACAACGCAATCTTTCCTATTATCATCTTTTACCACTTCTGATGGGACCAATCCGGTATTATGATGTACAAAAACTTTTTGCTCTACAATATGAAGGTGAAAAGAATCCTCATACCTTAGAATATGCAGTAGACTTCTTACAGATTAGGAAAGAAGAGTTCTTTCACAGCGCGATTCATGATGCCAGATATACTGCTGAAGTCTTTGTAAGACTAAGGGAGGAAACTCTTCGAAATTATTCGATTGATTGCTACCAGAATCCTAAGAATAAAGAGGAAGAAATCTATATAAAATATGATCAATATAGTAAGTATATATCCAGAGAATTCAAGACAAAGGAAGATGCTATCCAAGATAAAGATGTAGTTTCTACAGTATGTTATTTATGTGGGAAAAGGGCAGCAAAAAAGGTCAAATGGTTTTCTAATAATACTAAGAATTATTATTGTCTCGCTTTATGTAGAAAGCATGGATATTTAAAAGGAAAATTACGTTTAAAAAAGACGGATGGGGATAAAGTATATGCTATAAAGATTCTAAAGTTGGTGGATGAGACAGAGGCAGCAGCAATACAGCTAAAACAGAAGGAGATTAAAAGAAGAAAAAAAGAGAAACGTGATAGGAAAGCATCAAATTAAGGCTAAGGATTGGAGTGGATTCCATCCTTAGCCTTTATTGAATATAGGTTTATTTAAACATATCATGTAATGAAGTATAGGACTTAGTGCTCCTTTTGGAGGAATATTTACTGGCCGGGTTAGTTTTTCTACGCTTTCTTATGATACATAGAATAAGAATCAATATAAGAATTACAAATAAAACAAGTCCTAATGTGATTAATATGGTAGATAAGCTAGCACCTTGTTCCAAATTAAAGATATCGGCTAGGGCTTTCTCGGTGTTTTTTTGTACCACAGGACTATTCTCCAGTACCTGCATGTCTTTCGTTTTCGTATAAATAATATTGTTACTTCCAACTATGGTTCCATCCAAAGTATAGGTGATAGAGCCAATAATATTGTCGCCTTCTTTGATGGAAATATCCTTGAAGTAATTAATTTCTTGTTTTACATTTTTCAAGTCTGCCGAATTAGGAATTACAACAGAATTGCTACCCTCAATTTTAAGAGGAGAATTGCTACTATCATATAGATAGTTATATTTTGTAAAGAGTAACTCTTCATCAATAAGAGGTGCATTCTTCGCCTCATCTATATTGTAAACGGAGAAATTAGCAAAGCAGTAGTCCAGTAGGGAAATCGTATCTGTATATTGATTATATTGAGCATTGGAAGGTTTAGATTTTAACACAACGCATATTAATTCTAGACCCTCCTTTTTAGCAACGGTAACTAAGGTGTTACCGGCTTGATCGGTGTAGCCGGTCTTTCCTGTAAGAGTATACTTATATTCATACTGAGGATAGTCATTTGGGTTTATCATCTGATGCTTATTGGTCAGATATCTAGCCTCAGATTGTTTGTTAGTTGGTGGAATAACATATCTTCTAGTTCCTGCTACTGTACGATAGGTCTGATTCTTCATGGCAGCCCTAGTAATCAAGGCCATGTCATAAGCAGTAGTATAATGTTCGCTGTTATGCAATCCATGGGGATTGGTAAAATTAGTATTCTTACAGCCGAGAGCTTTCGCTTTTGCTGTCATCATCTTTGCAAACTTTGGTACACTACCGGCTATGTGCTCTCCTATGGCATTGGCAATCTCATTGGCACTCTTTAACATTAATGCATAAAGACATTGTTCCATTGTAAACTGCTCCCCAACGTCAGCCCCGATATGAGCAGCACCGGCCTCAATTCCGAAGACTGCATCATGGCTACAGGTTACGGTCTCACTGAGAGAACAATTCTCCACGGCCAATAAAGCTGTCATTACCTTAGTGATACTGGCTGGATAGTGCTTATCATTAATATTCTTAGAATATAGCACCATACCGGTGGAGGCTTCCATAATAATGGCAGACTCGGCTACTACAGAAGGCCCTTTTTTAGCGTTGACGGTAAAGCTGGAAACACCAGAGACCGTATTGGACTGTGGTGACTTCTCTTCCGTCTTCTTAGCGTCAGTAGCTGTTGTAGTAGCAGTTACTACATTTCCCACAAGAAAATTGCTCAAAATAATAAACATCAATAATATGGATAGTAATTTTTTCTTTATAAACATACGTACTCCTCTAGCTCCCATTCTTATACTTAACAGAAATAATTATAAGCCATTTTAATAAGGCTATCAAGAATTATCTAAAAAGAATTCCTTCTTGGATAAAAAAGAGGAAGAAAAGACTAAATAAAAAAGAAATCCCCCATTGTCTGCGTTAAATTTCTGGCAGTGGGGGATTGGTTTTAGCTAGGCATTTTTGGTTTGCATACGTTTAATAACCTTAAGTCTTGTGAACTCCTCGCGTTCTTTCTCCTCTAAGGCATCTGTAATCTCCTTAGTGAGAGAGGTATACATAGGAATCGTTATATTTTGTAGAGCGTTGGCTCTCTTCTGCGTCTTTTTTATATTATATGCCAAACGGTAAGCAGAGTTCTCAATACTGGATAAGCGGATGGTTAACTGCTTTACCTTGTTAAACTCCTGAGTGGCTTTATCTAGAGAAATTCTTGTGTTGTAAAAAGCATAGGAAGGTGTATCATTATGGACTTTTGACTTTACAAGAGGAATCTCAGTTCCCATAATGCTACGGTACTTAATGGAGATAGAATCCTCAATAGGAACCGTTTGAGCGAGTTCTGCAACATTGTGAATTCCCATTTCAATATTTGCTCGTTGAAGAGCTCGATATGCGGAGCTAAAGGTAACATCAATTTCTTTTTGAATCGCAGAGGCCTCATCAATCAGTCCCATTAATTCACGGATTAGAATATTACGTTTCTTATCCATTAACTCAAAGCCTTGCTTGGCTAAAGCCAGGGAGTTTTTTGCCAATATCAGATTACCCTTGGTAGGAAAGGTATTTGGATTCATAAACTCACCGTCCTTTAAATTTCCTCATCTTCTACTTCTGTTTGTACAAATGGTTCAGCAGAGTGATAGTATTTATCAAGTATCTTAGTGTCTACACGATCTAATTCCTCTCTAGGGAGAATGGAAAGCAGATCCCAACCAAGGTCTAAGGTCTCTTCAATCGTTCTATTCTCTTCTTTGCCCTGACCAACAAATTCCTGTTCAAACCGTTTACCAAATGCTAAATATTTTTTATCCAGAGGAGAGAGCTCATCCTCGCCAATAACGGAAGCTAAGTTTCTGGCATCTCCAACATGGGCATATGCGGAGA
>JAEZPG010000070.1 GCA_023413555.1 Bacillota bacterium
TTATAACTCTTTTGGGGTTTGATGAGGGATTGCATTTATTATTAGAATAGATTTATATGAAGAGGAGTATTTAGATGGGAAAGTGTAAACGGAGGGTTATTATAGTTTCAATACTGGCTCTGCTCATTTTTATTACTGGTTGTACGAAAGGAAAAGAAGAGTTAGATAATGGGCTAGATTATACGTTAAAATCAGAAGATCTACAAGGAAAGATGAAAGAGCTTCATTCTATCCTTGCGAAGAATGTGACATTCACTAAAACTGCAAGGGTGGAAGATTTTGATATGGAATTAAGTAAGGATATGAACGATACGATAATCTATGGTACCTTGCAGACGAATAATGGAAGAAAAATTGAGATTAATTATTTTGACAGTCAGAAGACAGGGACGATACATACAGAGGAAATCAAAGATCCAAACCTTGGGGAGCATTTATCTTGGGGGCAACTTTTGGATGTGTTGGAAGCCTTTAAGATGAATCAGATTGTAGGTTATAATGCAGATTCAATTGAAATACAATATCCTTTTGAACCGTTTTTGGTTTCAAAGATAGAATTTACAGAGGAGGACAGGAAGCGAACCTATGATTATTCCCATATTGAAGATGTGCAACCAAAAGAAGGCAACAATGGTCAGTTGGGTTATTATCTTTGTGATGGAGATTCCTGTATACCAGTTGAGAATATGTCAACGATGGATGGAAGTTACTACTGTATCAAAGTATCGTTTTATGATAGTAAAACTAAAGAAAGTACTGGTTCTTATTCGGTAAAAGGATGGTTTGGAATACTTGTTGAGATATAAATGGAAGGGTTAGGAAGAATGAAAGAGAAAAGGTATTTGTATAAAAGTGAACTATTTGATAAGGCAAGTCATAGCAGATTTTTACCCAATTTTTTTCTGGCTGCAATCATATTTGCGGTGCTGTGGTGTGGAAGCAGATTTTTGGCACAGTATGCTATCGATCTGTTTACAATTCTTTTTGACAATAAAAAATTGCCGGCAGGTATTGATATATATATAGTAAATCGCCTAGTAAAATGCAGCGCGATTATTGGTGCCTTTCTTCTATGGGTTAGGTTTGTTGAAAAAAGGAAAGTCTCTACCATAGGCTTTCAAACGCATAATTTGATTAAAAAGTATTTCTTTGGTTTTTTTCTTGGTTTCTTACTAATATCGCTCAATATTGGATTCTTCGTTATTTTAGGAGTAGCCGAATTTGTAAAGCTTGAGAGGCCTGTTTTTAATATATCCACTATGGGCGTATTCGTTGCTTTGCTATGTGGATGGGTTATTCAAAGTGCCTCTGAAGAATTAGCGGTGAGGGGGTGGCTGTTACCTGTACTAGGTGCAAAGTATAATGTTGTATTTTCTATCCTCACAACTTCTATGGTATTTGCAGTAATACATTTGTTGAATCCTAATGTGACGATCTTATCGTTTGTAAACATATTTTTATCTGGTATGTTTTTGGCTTTATACGCAATTGTACAGGAAGGCTTATGGGGAGTTTGTGGTTTTCATTTTGCATGGAACCTTGCGCTAACCAATATATATGGATTCGAAATCAGTGGATATCCATCCATGAAGTCACTGTTGAAATTTAAGGTAGATGGACCAGAATTTATTACAGGAGGAGGGTTTGGCCCCGAGGCTGGAATATTGGTCACTATTTTTTTGTGCGCTGGAATAGTAATTTTAAGTACAAGAATATTTAAGAGTAAGACATCACGAATATGAACCATATGATAAGAAGATAAAAAGTAGATGCTCCAAGAACATTAATATAGCCCCGACATTTAAGGGATCCCTCACTTTGACAAATGTAAGCACTTCTATAGTTATCATAGGATTTCATCTACTTTCATTAGAACTAAAAGTGGGAGAGTATAATAAGGTTACTTTCTCTCGTCTATTTCAAACACTACATAAAACCACATAAAACAAAGTGATATTAAGTTAAACATCTAGAAATAATAAGTAGAAAATCAATATCACACTAAATCGGAATATATTGTATGACTATTCGTGTTGACTTTGCTATACCATGGGGATATAATGAAAGTATTAAAGATAATACATAGGAATGACAGAACGAAAGTAAGGTAATAGGATTCGCTTCGTATAATAATAGTAAGGATATGGGAGAGGTAACATATGCAGAATCATAGACAAACTTCTGTAATCTGTTTTACAAATAATAAAGGTGGCAGTGGCAAATCCACTTCATGTGCTAATTTAGGCTATGAGTTATCTCAGGCAGGGAAAAAGGTATTACTGGTAGATGGTGATATGCAGTTAAATCTCTCTCTGACATTATTTCCGGAAGATACAGTTTTAGAGATGGCAGGGAGTGGAAAGACTCTTTTTGATGCGATTTGTAAGAAAGATGATCTGAAGCAATACATCGTTACTTCCCCCTATAATAACCTGAATCTCATTCCATCCTCCACCCTTATGAATCAAGTAGAATATGAGATTTTTAATAAGGTACAAAGGGAATTTATTTTAAAAAAGTGTCTGAGTAATATCTGTGAAGAAGGTATGTATGACTATATCTTAATAGATGCACCACCTACACTAGGAATCTGGGTCATTAATATTTTATGTGCAGCAGATTATATTATTGTTCCAGTTGAGGCATCACCATGGGGCTTATTTGGGCTCGCAAATATGTTTGATTTCCTTGGAGAGATGAAGGATATCGTGGATGCAGAAGTGATGGGCGTCTTAATCACCAAAGTAGATGAACGAAAGAATTATTATAAACAGACGAGAAAGATATTGGATAACTACAGTAACTTACATATATTTAACTCATTTATCCATGTAGATGCCTCGATTGAGTGGGCGCAGGATGAATCAAAGCCAGTAGCTGTTTATAAGAAAAAAACTAGAAGTAGTAATGAATACAAGCAGTTAGCTAAGGAGGTTTTAGAATATGGCAGTAGGAAAAGGTAGCATGGAACGAGCTGCGAAGGCCATGGAGACAGATACTAAAAAAGCTTCTTCTGAGAAGAAGGTAACAAAGTCAGTAACTGTTCCATCAAAGCAGGTGATGGATAAGCTGGTGGATAAAAATCACAGTGGAGATGAACATGACAAAAAATCAGATGCTCAGATTCGGGTAGGACAGGAAATGCCAGTTTATTATTTATAAGAGTAATGAAAAAAGTTTTTGGAAACAGATTATAATTTAGCTGTTTTCAAAAACTTTTTTTTGCATATAAAACAAATAAAAAACCACACTTTATAAACTAGAAACCTGTAAACAGTAGACAATGGAATATGAAAATTTTTAAATTAGTCATAAACGGAATAAAAATTATGAGGTTTTGTGTTGACTTTATGTTGGATAGGTAATATAATGAAACTATCTTAAAGGTAACAATAATGGTTCTATTGGAACAGGAGAAGTTATGGAAGATAAGCAAAGAATTATTCAAGAATTAGTTCCAGGCAAACAGATTACTCTGGCACATATTATTGCGAATCCAGATAGCGTTCTGTATGATAAATTGGGGTTAAATCCAACAGTTGATTATGCAAAGTCAGCAATTGGTGTCCTTACGGTCAGCCCAGCAGAAACGGCAATTATTATAGCAGATATTGCAATTAAATCGGCTGGAGTAGAACTTGGTTTCGTAGACAGATTTTCGGGATCGGTTATATTAACTGGAACAGTATCTGAAGTAGAAGCAGCAATTCATGCGATGATAGCCTATACACGAAATACTTTAGGATACACAGTTTGCGAGATTACGAAAACATGAAAAAGATTATATTAATGGGAAGAAGCGAAGCTGGAAAAACAACATTAACCCAGGCCCTCAAGGGTGAACAAATCACATACCAAAAGACACAGTACATAAATCATTTCGATGTAATCATTGACACACCGGGGGAATATGCCCAGACAGGAGAACTCGGGAGAGCATTGGCTCTATATTCATATGAAGCAGATGTTGTTGGATTGCTCGTGGCCGCCAATGAACCATATTCACTATTTCCACCTAATATTACTTGTATGGTGAATAGAGATGTGGTGGGGATTGTAACAAAAGTTGATCGACCGGATGCAAATCCGAAGATGGCAGAACATTGGCTTAGGCTTGCAGGTTGCAAGAAAATATTCTTTGTTAATGCAGCTTCGAACGAAGGAATCACAGATATTCTTGAGTATCTTAAAGAACCAGGAGATGTAATGCCTTGGGAGAAAACGTAACACCCTAATATGACTATTATTTTTATAAAAATAATAAATAAAAAAAGAAAGTGAAGATGAGAATATGGTACAAAATGAGTATGAAATCAAAAAACAGATTTGTGAGATTGGCAGAAGAATTTACAATCGAAACATGGTTGCAGCAAATGACGGAAATATTTCTGTAAAGCTTAATGACAATGAATTTTTATGCACACCAACAGGTGTATCTAAAGGATTTATGACACCAGAGTTTATCTGTAAAGTAGACGCTCAGGGTAATGTAATTCAAGCGAGTAAAGGATTTAAACCTTCTTCAGAAATCAAGATGCATATGAGAGTGTATGCGAAAAGACCTGATGTTGGATCAGTAGTTCATGCACATCCTACCTATGCTACTAGCTTTGCTATTGCTGGAATTCCTTTAACACAGCCAATTATGCCAGAGGCAGTAATTGCACTTGGATGTGTACCTATTGCACCTTATGGAACACCTTCTACATCAGAAATTCCAGATGCAGTGGAACCTTACTTAGAACATTTTGATGCAGTACTTTTGGAAAGCCATGGTGCATTGACTTGGTCTACAGACCTTTTAGCAGCTTATATGAAGATGGAATCTGTTGAGTTTTATGCTGAATTGTTATATAAGGCAAGACAGTTAGGTGGACCTAAGGAATTTAGCCCAGAAAACGTTCAAAAACTATATGAAATCAGAAGACAAATGGGATTAGCAGGTCGTCATCCAGCAGATCTTTGTCAAAACAAAGGTCAGGAGAATTGCCACAACTGCGGTAATTGTTCTTCAGAAAGCAAAGGAGAGGAACAAGAACTCGTAGCAGAAATCACAAAAAAAGTTTTAAAACAACTTGGTAAATAAGTATGAATACTAATAAGAATGATAAGGTGATTGAACGTATTGTTAATCAGGCAATTGCTTTGGAAACTATGTCACTCAACCTAGCTGTTAGGCTAATTCAGACAGTAGAGGATAAAGCACAGGAACTGGGGATAAATGTTGTCGTTGCTGTCTCGGATGCATCGGGAAGACCGATTGCAGTTCATTGCATGGATAATGCTTATCATGGCAGCTTTGATGTGGCAATTAACAAGACATATACAGCAACAGCTTTTCAGATGCCAACAAAGGACTTATCTAAATTATGTCAGCCTGGAGAAGACTTATATGGACTTCAGTTTTCCAACAATGGAAAAGTAATGATACTAGGTGGTGGGGAACCACTCTTAGTTGGCGAAACCATGATAGGAGCGTTAGGTGTATCTGGCGGGACCGCTGAACAGGATATTTTCTTAGCATCTTATGGGAAAAGTATGTTGAAGGAGGTAATAAAGTGGCTGTAGACGAAAGAATGGTACATGACATAGTGCAGAAAGTTATGGCCAGTATGCAAATGACAGTCCCAGCAAAAGGGAAACATGGCGTATTTGAGAATATGAATGATGCAATTAATGCATCCATTGAAGCACAGAAGGTAATGCGGAAATTATCGCTGGATCAAAGAGAGAAGATAATCTCTGCAATCAGAAAAAAAACCCATGAAAATGCAGAATTACTAGCTAATATGGGTGTTAAAGAAACTGGAATGGGTAATGTCGGCGACAAAATATTGAAACATCATCTGACTGCGGACAAAACACCAGGTACAGAAGATATAACTACTATTGCATGGTCTGGAGATAGAGGACTTACCTTGGTTGAGATGGGACCATTTGGTGTAATTGGTGCTATTACACCTGCCACTAATCCATCAGAGACAGTAATTTGTAACTCCATTGGTATGATTGCCGGTGGTAATACAGTGGTATTTAATCCTCATCCAAATGCTAAAATGACGACATTATATACGATTAATATGATTAATGAAGCGTCACTTGAAGCAGGTGGACCAGATAATGTGGCGGTTACTGTTGAGATACCTACTATGGAGACAAGCTCTATTATGATGAAACACCCAGCGATTCCTCTTTTAGTGGCTACTGGAGGACCAGGAGTTGTCACTGCAGTTCTTTCAAGTGGCAAGAGAGCAATTGGCGCAGGAGCAGGTAACCCACCTGTATTGGTTGATGAAACAGCTGATGTGAGAAAAGCTGCCAGAGATATCGTAAATGGATGTGTCTTTGACAATAACCTTCCATGTATCGCAGAGAAGGAAATTGTGGCTGTGGATAGTATAGCTGATGAATTGATGGATTACATGATTCGGGAGAACGGATGTTATCTAGCAAGTACGGATGTTCAGGACAAATTGATTCAGGTAGTGATTACTCCTAAAGGGGCCCTAAATAGAAAATGTGTTGGTAGAGATGCTAGAACGCTTTTGGCAATGGTTGGAGTGGAGGTTTCTCCTGATATTCGTTGTATCGTATTTGAGGGACCTAAAGAACATCCACTTATTACGAAAGAATTAATGATGCCTATTCTTGGATTAGTTCGAGTGAAGGACTTTGATGAAGGCGTTGAGACAGCAGTTTGGTTGGAACATGGCAATCGACATACAGCTCATATACATTCCAAGAATGTTGATAATATTACTACATATGCAAAAGCGCTGGATACAGCAATTCTTGTAAAGAATGGACCTAGTTATGCAGCTCTTGGGTATGGTGGTGAAGGTTATTGTACCTTTACTATAGCATCCAGAACAGGAGAAGGCTTAACAAGTGCACAAACCTTTACAAAGAGAAGACGTTGTACAATGTCAGATAGTTTATGCATTAGATAAATAAGGAGGAAATGTAATGGCAGTAAATGAACAGGATGTAGAGCAGATAGTAAAACAGATTTTAAATCAGATATCGGGTTCTGCTATGCAGTCATCCAGTACAGCTATGGGAGGAAGTAAGGATACTACCGGAATTCCTTCAACAGCGCATGTTGCAATGCTTACTTCAGTAGGGAATTTTGAAATAAAGGAATACCCAATGCCAACAGTTGGAGATGATGACATTCTTGTTAAGGTTGAAGGTTGTGGAGTATGTGGAACAGACGCACACGAGTATAAACGTGATCCATTTAGCCTGATTCCAGTTGCGCTAGGGCATGAAGGAACTGGCGAAATCGTAAAGATGGGTAAGAATGTAAGGAAAGACAGCGCAGGAAAAGACCTACATATTGGCGATAAAGTAGTAACTTGTATGATTTTTAAGGATAACCCAGATATTACAATGTTTGATATGAATAAACAAAATATCGGGGATGCAAGTGTTTATGGTTTGCTTCCAGATGATGAAATTCATCTTAATGGATGGTTTTCCGATTATATTTTAGTTCGTGGAGGCTCCACTATTTTTAATGTAAGTGATCTTGATTTGGATTCTAGAATTCTTATAGAGCCTTGTGCAGTACTAATACATGCAGTGGAGAGAGCAAAGACAACCGATATTCTTCGTTTTAACAGCCGTGTGGTTGTGCAGGGATGTGGACCTATTGGTTTGATTTGTATCGCTGTCTTACGTACTATGGGTATTGAGAATATAACAGCAGTAGATGGGAACCAGACAAGACTTGATTTTGCTAAGAGACTTGGAGCAACTAATACGGTTAGCTTTAAAGATTATCAGGGAGTTGAAGCACTTACAGGAGCGGTAAAGGATTCCTTTGGTGGATATCTGGCTGACTTCGCATTCCAATGCACAGGAAACCCAATGGCACACGCAAACATCTATAAGTTTATCCGCAATGGTGGAGGACTATGCGAGCTTGGATTCTTTGTAAATGGAGGAGACGCTACAATCAATCCTCATTTTGATCTTTGCTCAAAGGAAATTACCTTAGTAGGTTCATGGGTTTATACATTAAGAGATTATGCAACCACTTTTGATTTCTTAAAAAGAGCTAACGCAATTGGGTTACCATTATCTGAACTGATTACTCATAAATATCCACTAAACCAGATAAAAGAGGCTTTAGAAACTAACCTTGCAATGACAGGACTTAAAGTTGCAATTGTTAATGAGTAGAAGAGGAATAAGAGATGGGCAAGGTAAACACACGGAGCAATCCAGAAGCAATAGGACTACTAGAAGTATTTGGACTTGTATGTGCTTTTCTGGCAGCAGATGCTGGATGTAAAGCAGCTGATGTACATCTGGAGGTATTTGATAAAAATAAACCTGGAAATGCTGATTCACTACCGGTTCCCCTTTTGGTTACTGTTAAATTCAGAGGAAGTATCGCAGATGTTGAAGAGGCTATGAGAGCTGCAGAAAAGGTTGCCATGGCTAATACGGGAATTGTTTCTAAGTATATTATTCCAAGACCAACTGATGATACTGAGAAAATGCTGAAAATCAGCGCACTTGATCGTAATTAAATAATTCATTTTACAAGGAGGACATATTATGTCAAAAGAAGCATTAGGAATGATAGAAACAAGAGGACTTACTGCAGCAATCGAGGCAGCAGATGCAATGACTAAGGCAGCAGAAGTAACATTAATAGGAACTGAGAAAATTGGATCTGGATTAGTAACAGTAATGGTACGTGGAGATGTTGGTGCAGTTAAAGCTGCAGTTGAAGCTGGAAACTATGCTGCAAGCAAACTTGGTGAATTGGTAGCAACTCATGTGATTCCAAGACCACATAATGATGTGGAAAAGATTCTTCCTCAGTTTAAAAAATAGAAAGCAGTACTAAGGAGAATAGGCATGGGTAATGCATATGGATTTATAGAGATTACTGGTGTAGTAGCTGCGATAGATGTGATTGACATTATGTGTAAGGTGGCAGATGTATCGCTTGCTACATGGGAACGTAAACTTGGTGGAAGACTGGTAACATTGGTCATTGAGGGAGATGTTGCTGCAGTTCAACAAGCGATAGAAGCTGGTGTTGCCAATGCATTAAAGAAGCCGGTTGCTTCTGGAATTCTTCCAAATCCACATCCAGAAGTTGTAAGGATTGTTGAACTTTCAGCTAGCCGTTTTAAAAACCAACCAGAGTTATCATCCACAGCAAAGATGTTGGGTGAGGATCCACCAGATTTTGTACCGAAAGAAAAAAGTATCAAAAAAGTAAAAGTAAGTAATAAAAAATAAATTATAAAAGGTAAATTATAAAGAATAATAGGAGGATTAAATTATGTCACAGGAAGCATTAGGAATGATTGAAACAAGAGGATTGGTAGCAGCAATAGAAGCAGCGGATGCTATGTGTAAAGCAGCAAATGTAACATTAGTAGGTACTGAGAAGATCGGCTCTGGATTAGTAACTGTTATGGTACGTGGAGATGTTGGAGCTGTTAAATCATCTGTTGAAGCAGGAGCTAGTAGTGCTGGTGCATTAGGTGAATTAGTTGCAACACATGTAATCCCAAGACCACACAATGATGTAGAACTTATTTTACCTAAGGTACAATAGTCTACTCATAAGGGATGGTGCGAAGTTTGGATTCTTATAACGACATAGAACTAATTACAAGGATGATTCTTCAGACAATTTCTGATGATAAAGAAAAATGTGTCAGCATGAAAGTGCCAGTTGGGGTATCCGCAAGGCATATACATCTGACACAGGAAGACGTCGAGAAATTGTTTGGCAAGGGTTATCAATTAACGAAGAAAAAAGAATTAATGGGTGGTCAGTTCGCAGCGAATGAACAATGTACTATTGTTGGGTTAAAACTTCGTGCAATAGAAAATGTTCGTATATTAGGCCCTGTGAGAAGTGAGTCTCAGGTAGAAATATCTGCAACTGATGCACGTACACTTGGTATTACGGCTCCACTGAGACAATCAGGGGATATTAAAGACTCAGCACCAATAGCTTTAGTTGGACCTAAAGGTGTTGTTTATTTGAAAGAAGGTTGCATTGTAGCAGCACGTCACATACATATGACACCCAAAGAGGCTAAAAGTGCGCTCCTTAAAGACGGGGATTACGTTTCAGTTCGTATGGGAAATGAACGTGGTGCAGTCTTGGATAATGTGAAAATTCGTGTTGATCAATCATTTACATTAGAAATGCACATCGACACAGATGAAGCCAATGCCTGTCAAATTAAACATGGTGATTTAGCGGCAATCATTAAAAACATGTAACCAATAAGAGGGTAAATATGATTATAGGTAAAGTTGTTGGAAGCTTGTTCTCTACGAGAAAAAGCGAGAAATTAGTAGGAAATAAGTTTATGATTGTAGAACCGATTGATGAGATGAACAAATCCGGCGAACAATTGGTGGCAATTGATATTATAGGTGCAGGTATTGGTGAGTATGTTCTGGTAGCGCAGGGATCTGCAGCCAGAATAGGATGCGATATGACTGATGTGCCTGTAGATGCAGCCATTGTTGGGATTATTGATGAAGGACAGGATTGGAGTAAATGACATGCTAATTGATGAACTGAGAGAAATAGCCAGGGAGTCAGGGATAGTAGGAGCCGGCGGTGCCGGCTTCCCTACTTATGCTAAAATGACGAACAAAGCTGATACCGTTATATTAAATTGCGTGGAGTGTGAACCGTTGTTAAAACTCCATAGACAGCTCTTAGCATTGCATGCAGAGGAGATTGTACTGATGCTTGATGAGGTACGGGAAACACTACATGCTAAAGAAGCGGTTATTGGTATTAAAAGTGAATATGTCAAAACAATTGAGGCATTAAAGGAAGTTCTTAATGATTATCCTAAAGTAAGAATTTGTGCTTTGCGAGCTGCGTATCCTATGGGTGATGAAGTAATGCTCATTTATGAAGCAACAGGTCGAGTAATCAAACCAGGTGATCTTCCAATTGATGAGAACGTTGTAGTTTTTAATACTGAGACTATGTATAACTTGTATAGATCAGTTAAATTGCAGGTCAATGTTACTAATAAATTGGTTTCTATCGTAGGAGAAATCGATCATCCACTCACGGTAAGAGTTCCAATTGGAACTACTGTAAAGGAAGCCATTGGTTTAGCCGGAAAAATTGTTATTGACAATCCGGCTTATGTTATAGGTGGACCAATGATGGGATTCTTAGGAACAGAACATACACCAATAACAAAGACAACAAATGCAATTATTGTTTTACCAAAAGATCATGATATAATAATGTGTATGAATAAAAATATTAATTTTGAGATAAGGAAAGTTGCATCGTCTTGTTGTCAATGTAAAGCCTGTACAGATTTGTGCCCTAGAAATATGCTGGGACATCCAATAGAACCGCATCGAATTATGAGAGCAGTAGCAAACAATGATACTAGCCAGTTGTCTGATTTTGTAAATTCTATGTATTGTTGTGGGTGTGGACTTTGTGAAAAATATGCTTGTCCACAAGGCCTTGCACCAAAATCTATTATACAGGAATTTAAAATGGGTCTTAAGGCAGCAGGTATCAAGCTAGAAAAACGTGAACCATCTGAGGTAGATGCACAACGTGAATTGAGAAAAGCTCCAGTGAAAAGATTGGAAGCAAAACTAGGCTTATTAGGTTATGATATAGCAGCACCTTTTATTGATACGACACCAACTACAAAGTATGTTAAAATACAAATGAGACAACATATAGGTTCTCCTGCTATTCCTAAAGTCAAGGTTGGAGATATGGTGAAAAAAGGCCAGAAAATAGCGGATGCAGCAGAAGGATTAAGTGTTGCAATTCACTGCTCTATTGATGGAAAAGTGGAAAAGGTTACTGAAAAAGAAATTGTTGTTCGTGCCTGTTAGGTGTACATACAGTATGAAAGGATAATGAATGATGGCCAGAGCAATTGGTATGGTGGAAATAATGACAGTATCAACAGGATTTATGGCAGCTGATGAGATGGCTAAGACTGCTGAAGTCGATATTCTCCAGGCGGAGGTTACCTGCCCAGGGAAATTTGTGATTTTGGTTGCAGGAGAATTAAGTGCAGTAAATGCTTCTGTGGATTGTGCTATACGTAAGTATAGTAGTAAAATAATAGATACATTTGTACTCGGTAATCCTCATGAATCCATTTTTCCAGCAATTTATGGTACTGTAGAAGTCAATAAGATGGATGCTTTAGGTGTTTTGGAAACATATGACGCGGCAGCAATCATTGTTGCAGCTGATATAGCAGCAAAAACAGCGATAGTCGATTTACTTGAATTACGTATTGCAAAAGGAATGTGTGGAAAGAGTTACATGACTCTTACTGGCAGTGTTTCAGCAGTAGAGGCAGCAATTGAAAAGGCGAAGGGCGCTGCAGGAGAAAAGGGTATGTACTTAGACAGTTCTGTGATTGCCAGACCATCGGATAAAATAATGAAATATATAGTATGATATATACAGAACAAATTATTTATTGGTATGGAGGGGAAATATGCTAGCAGTTGAAAGAAGAAATCTAATTCTTGACAAAATACAGGAGAATGGAAAGGTTATTGTCAATGAATTAAGTAAAGAATTTGATGTTTCAGAAGAAACCATTCGAAGGGATTTGGAAAAGCTATCTGATGAAGGACATGTTATTAAAAGTTATGGCGGTGCAGTTATAAATGATAAGAGCAGCATTGATTTACCATTTAATGTACGTAAGAAATCCAATCCACAGGGAAAACAGATCATTGCGCAACTTGTGAAAAGAGAAATATCAGATGACGACCATATTATTCTAGATGCTTCGACAACTGCTGTATTTATAGCCAAGGAAATAAAAGAAAAGAAACACTTGACTGTGATAACAAACTCCATTGAAATTCTGTTGGAGCTTTCCGACGTGCAGGGATGGGATATTATCTCTACCGGAGGCAATCTGGATACTAAAAGCATGGGATTTGTAGGAAAGAAAGTAAATGATCATTTGAGATGCTACAATGCAGATAAAGTGTTCTTCTCATGTAAGGGCATTGATTATAATAAAGGTGTCACGGATAGTAATTGTGAAATTGGGAATATAAAACAAGAGATGATTACTTCTGCAAGTAAAGTATACCTTGTTATAGATTCGTCTAAGTTTGGAAAAGTCGCTTTTTCACAAATATGCAGTATAACTGAGATAAATGTTGTTATTACTGATAAAAAGCCTAGTCAGAAGTGGCTTGATACCTTTGATCAACTTGGAATTGAGTGTATATATGCCTGATAAGTGAATTGTTGTACCTGTTAATTTTTCAGAAAGAATTAGAAATGGAGATTATTATGAATAGATATAACAGTACTCCAGTTCCTAAGACGGAACGAATAACAAAATTAGTAAAAGATTTATTCAAAAGTATGCCCGAGATAGAAGCGGCAAGAGCTGAGCTACTTACGGAATCCTACAAAGAGACAGAAGGCTTGCCTGAAATCAAGCGTAAAGCGCTTGGTTTGCAACATATCCTTGAGAATATTCCAATTATTATCCGGGATGATGAGCTGATTGTAGGAAGTTCAACAATAGCTCCAAGAGGCTGCCAGACGTTTCCTGAGTTCTCTTATGAATGGTTAGAAGATGAATTTGATACCATTGAACACAGATCAGCGGATCCATTTTACATTTCAGAGGATACGAAGAAAAGATTAAAAAAAGCAAATGCATACTGGAAGGGTAAGACAACGAACCAATTGGCATTAGAATATATGGCTCCTGAAGCAATTCGGGCCATGGAACATAATATATTTACTCCAGGTAACTATCTTTATAATGGTATTGGACATGTGACAGTACAATACCAAAAGGTTATGGAAGTTGGGCTGAATGGAATCATTAAGGAAGCGGAAGAGGAAATGATGACCTGCCAGTTTGGTGATGCTGATTATGTTAATAAAATGGCATTTCTTGAGTCAGTAGTGATTTCATGTAAGGCAGTCAGAGATTATAGTAAAAGATATAGTAAGCTGGCCAATGAGATGGCACAAAAAGAGAAGGATGCAAAAAGGAAAAAAGAATTATTACATATTTCAACAATATGTGATAATGTTCCAGAACATCCTGCTTCCAGCTTTGAGGAAGCTTGCCAGACTTTTTGGTTTATACAACAAGTGTTACAAATCGAATCTAGTGGTCATTCTATATCTCCAGGAAGATTTGATCAGTATATGTATCCTTATTATAAAAAGGATCTACAAGAGGGTAGACTTACAAGAGAGTATGCACAGGAATTGTTGGATTGCATATGGATAAAGCTAAATGATCTGAATAAAGTGAGAGATGAAGCAAGTGCAGAAGGATTTGCTGGTTACTCTTTGTTCCAGAATCTAATTGTAGGCGGACAGACTGTGGATGGAAGAGATGCAACAAATGATTTATCATTTATGTGTATAGATGCATCCAAACAGGTTTTTTTACCTCAACCATCCTTGTCTATTCGTGTATGGAATGGTTCTCCACAGGATTTACTTATACGTGCAGCAGAGCTTACTAGAACAGGAATCGGTTTTCCAGCATACTATAACGATGAGATTATTATTCCAGCATTATTAAAGCGTGGCTTATCCCTAGAGGATGCAAGGGATTATAATATTATTGGCTGTGTGGAACCACAGAAAGCAGGTAAAACGGAAGGCTGGCATGACGCAGCATTTTTTAATATGTGCCGTCCTCTTGAGATGGTATTCTCCAATGGATATGACCGGGGCAAAGAAGCAAGTATACATACGGGTAATGTAGAAGAATTTAAGAACTTTGAAGAGTTTTATGATGCTTATAAAAAACAGATGGCTTATAACATATCATTAATGGTAAACGCCAATAATGCCATAGATATGGCTCATCGTACTCGCAGTCCACTACCATTTGAATCCTGTCTGATCGATGATTGTATAAAACGAGGAAAATCTGCTCAGGAAGGTGGGGCTGTCTATAATTTCACTGGCCCACAAGGGTTTGGTATTGCCAATGTTGCGGATTCTATGTATACAATCAGAAAACTTGTCTTCGAAGAAAAAAAGATTACGTTATGTGAGTTAAAAAAAGCATTGGAAATGAACTTCGGTAAGGGCTTTGATACGATAACAGCTCAGGAAATTGCTCTTCAGGTGGCGGACACACTGAAAGCACAGGGCAAGGAAGTTACCTCAGATATCATTAAAATGACAATTAATAATGTACTGAATCTCTCTTTACCAGAGACAGAAAAGGCTAGGTATCAAGAAATCCTGAATATGATTGATGAACTACCTAAGTATGGAAATGACGTGGAAGATGTTGATTATCTGGCCCGAGAAGTTGCTTATGTGTATACAAAGACGGTAGAACAATTCAAAAATCCAAGAGGCGGTATCTTCCATGCTGGTCTATATCCTGTATCCGCTAATGTTCCTTTAGGAGCACAGACAGGAGCAACACCAGACGGTAGATTAGCACATACTCCAGTAGCAGATGGGGTATCACCATCCTCCGGTAAAGATGTGAATGGACCTACAGCAGCCTGTAACTCTGTAGCTCGTCTAGATCATGAAATCGCAAGTAATGGAACCTTATTTAATATGAAAATGCATCCTTCTGCCATGAGTGGACAATATGGATTAGAGAATTTTGTTTCTCTTATTCGAGGATTTTTTGATCAGAAGGGTATGCATATGCAGTTTAATGTGATAGACAAGAAAACATTGTTAGATGCACAAAGTCATCCTGAGAAGTATAGCGGTTTGGTGGTAAGAGTAGCTGGTTATTCTGCATTATTTACTACTTTGTCCAAGTCTTTACAGGATGCTATCATACGAAGAACAGAACAAGGTGTCAACCGATAATAAGAGGAAAAGAGTACGCGAAATATGGATGAATATTTAAACAGAACAGGACGAATATTTGATATACAACGCTATTCCATTCATGATGGGGTTGGCATTCGGACAATTGTGTTTCTAAAGGGGTGTGCACTTCGGTGCAAATGGTGTTGCAATCCTGAGTCTCAGGAATATGGGATTCAAACAATGATGGTTAATGGAAAGGCAAAGACGATTGGCAGAGATGTAACGGTTTTGGAAGTTATGGATACAGTATCTCGTGATATTCCATATTACGGCCGTTCAGGAGGTGGCCTTACTTTGTCTGGAGGCGAAAGTCTACTACAACCTGAATTTGCAGAAGGACTTTTGCATGCTGCCAAAGATATGGGACTTAACACTGCCATGGAAAGTATGGGATATGCTGATTTTAATGTAATCAAGAAAATACTACCATACCTAGATACATATCTTTTGGATATTAAGCATATGAATCATGAGAAGCATAGGGAGTTTACTGGTAAAGATAATAAGCTAATGCTTGAAAATGCAAAAAAGATTGCCAGTAGTAAAATGACAGAACTAGTGATTCGTGTTCCAGTGGTACCAGGATTTAATGATACGAAGGAAGAAATTAAAGGGATTGCATTGTATGCAGAGTCTCTCATTGGAGTCAAGAAAATCCACCTCCTTCCTTATCATAATTTTGGTAGAGGCAAATATGAAGGTCTTGGTAGAGATTATCCTATGGGTAATATAAATACACCTAGTGATGAAAGCATGCAGATTTTCAAGGAAATGGTAGAAAACGAAACCTCTTTAGAATGTGTGGTTGGGGGTTAAAAAAAGAAAGATTACATAGAAAAGGGGAATAACATGAACAAAAAATTATCCGAAATGTCTTTAGAAGAGTTGTGGCAGTTATTTCCCATTTTTCTTGTAGAACATAAGCCATATTGGAAGGATTGGTACACAGAAGAAGAAAATGAACTAAAGAAGATTCTTCCATCACAAGAGATTGTCCAAATCAATCATATTGGAAGTACGGCAATTGCGGGTATATGGGCAAAGCCTATCATTGATATTCTTGTAGAGCTTAGCTATAATAGCGATATGCATACTATAGAAGAGTTGCTATTACATCATGGTTTTTTAGAAATGAGTCATAGTGACGGAAGAATCTCTCTTAATAAAGGATATACAGAGGATGGATTTGAGGAAAAAGTATTCCATCTGCATCTTAGATATGAAGGAGATCATGATGAGATATATTTTAGAGATTACCTGAATGAAAATCCTGCAATTGCAAAACAATACGAAGAATTGAAATTAAGTTTATGGAAAAAATATAAATTTAATCGAGATGGATATACAGAAGCTAAAACTGCATTCATATTAAAATATACTAAATTAGCACAAAAAAACAATAAATAATTTTATGGAGCCGGTATATTGTGAATACAGGCTCCTTTTCTTAGCAGGTTTTTGTACATAAATACAAGCTTGGTTCTTATATACGTATTGTAACAGGTCGAAATATCGTATATAATAATGTAATATAAGTTAATATAAAAAAATGGAGGAAGTCATGAATATTATTGTAGTTGGCTGTGGAAAAGTTGGCCGCACGTTAGCAGAGCAACTGGTCCAGGAAGGTCATGATATTTCTGTCATAGATATACACAGTTCAGTCGTTGAGGAAATATCAAATACTTATGATGCTTTTGGGGTAGTTGGAAATGGTGCTATTTACAGTACCCAAAAAGAGGCTGGTGTGGAACAGGCTAATCTGTTAATAGCGGTTACCGGATCAGATGAGTTGAATCTTCTTTGTTGTCTGATTGCGCGAAAGGCAGGAAACTGTAAAACAATCGCCAGAGTGCGTAATCCTGTTTACTATGAGGAAATAGGATTTATCAAAGAAGAATTAGGTTTGTCTATGGTTATTAATCCGGAGTATGAAACAGCCTGTGAAATCGCACGTTTGCTGCGTTTTCCATCGGCAATTGATATAAATATATTTCATAAAGGACGCGTTGAATTACTAAACGTAAAAGTTGAGGAAGGTTCTATCCTTCATAACTTGTGTGTCAAAGAGATTCATTCCAAATTAAAATGCGACGTTCTTATATGTACAGTAGAACGAGGAAAAGACGTTATTATACCAAATGGTGATTTTGTTATTCAGGAAAAGGATATTGTATCAATAATTGCTCCTCATAAAAAAGCAATTGAATTCTTTACGAAGATTGGTGTATTACACAGTTCTGTTAAGAGCACTATGTTAATTGGTGGTGGAGAAATCTCATATTATCTGGCACAAATACTGGAAAAATCAGGAGTCAGCGTAAAAATTATTGAGGATAACAGAAAACGGTGTGAAAAACTGACTGAGCTTTTACCAAAGACAATGGTTATTCATGGAGATGGTACAGATAAAGATTTACTTCTAGAGGAGGGAATCGAAGAGGTAGAATCTTTTGCTTCCTTAACGGGAATCGATGAAGAAAATATTTTACTTTCCTTATATGCACAAAGTAAATCCAAAGGAAAAGTTATTACTAAGGTGAATCGAATTAATTTTGATGAAGTAATAAAAAGTCTAAATCTTGGAAGCGTGATTTATCCAAAATATATTACCATGCAATATATATTGCAATATGTTCGAGCGAGGAATAATTCTATTGGCAGTAATGTAGAGACTTTATATAAGATTAAGAAGGACAAGGCGGAGGCTTTAGAATTCTATGTAAATGAAGGCTCCAATTTAATTGGAATACCATTAGAGAAATTAGATTTGAAGCCAAACCTGATTATATGTTCCATTAACCGTAGCGGAAAAATAATTACGCCAAGAGGCCAAGATTGTATTAAAAATGGGGATCATGTAATTGTTGTAACCACTAATATGGGATTACATGATTTAAGTGATATATTAAGGAGCTAGTTATGAACAGAAGATTTATAAGCTATATATTAGGCTGGATATTCACTTTTCAAGGAATATTTTTAATCGTACCCTTTCTTCTTTCTTTGATTTATAGAGAGGATAGTGGTATGGCATGTCTAATCTCAGCAGTAATATGTTTCGCAATAGGTGGGCCTCTTATCTTTAAAAAGCCAAAGAACAAGTCTTTTTATGCCAAAGACGGCTTTGTATGCGTAGCATTGGGATGGATTGTGTTAAGCTTTACAGGAGCACTGCCGTTTATTATAAGCCGGGAGATTCCGGATGTATTTGACGC
>JAEZPG010000118.1 GCA_023413555.1 Bacillota bacterium
CTTGAAAAAGAACTTTATGGAATGAAATATAGTAGACAGTATATATTTGATACCACGTAGGAAAATGCCAAGTAAATATTGTGTGAATAATGTGGGGTAAGGGGAAACTATATTCTTTTATAAGAAAATTGTACATAACAAGAGTTAAAATGGAAAAAATAGTAGATGATATGTTGGAGATGTAGTAAAATTAATTAGGAGCGAAAGTGCTCAGATTTGCGAGGATGTAGGATATATAACATTTCTTCATAATGGTCTTTAAATATATGCTGTAAAGTATTCATGAGATTATTATGATACAAAGTGAGAAAAAGAGAAACCCCAAATTTCCCTCAAAGATTGAGGGGCAGGGGAGTTGATGTGTCGAAGACACTTTTTCATGAGTTTTGGATTTACGGCAGCTACAAAAAACCTGCCATAGAAAGCTCACGAGCCAGTGGTTTATAATAACGACCAGTGTGCTCCATAACTATGCGGGATTCACCTTCGCTAGATTTGATTTGTTCAATCAAAGATTGGATGTTGCTGGAAGTGTGTGTATTTTCAAATGGTGAAGAAATAATCTCACCATAAGGGAGGTGAATAGCAATCATACTTTACCCTTGGATCAATAACGACTGCGTTCATGTTTCTATCTACTGTGGTGTGACACGAACGTACCTTGAGTAGTTCATCTTGCATAAAACGAACGCTGCGAATGAGGAGCTGGTTATTAGTCTTTTGTACGGACGCGAAGTCCATGAAAGAAAGCCGACATACTTATTGCTCCATACATTCTAACAACTTAAGCAACAAGATGGATAATTCATTAATGAATGTAAGGGATATTAAATATAAATATATTGTAGTAGATAGAAGCTAAATAATCGTAGTTCCTACGAAACATTCATCATCTACTACGGAGAAGAGGCTTTGCGTAACCTTGGATGTGAACCAGTACTATCTTGACATCCAACTAAAACCTTCTTTACTAAAAAACACCTGTAAGTCGCAAGCATCTGTTCATATGTTGAAGAGAGGGGTAGATTCTCCGATTACAAAAAAGTCGAGCGAGAATTGACCTCCATTTGGGATGCAGTTATATAAGTATGATACGACGGAGTTCAGTAAAAATCAAACTGCATCTCCATTACAAAAGTAGATTTTCGTTAAAAACAGGGGTAAAAGTTGCGTTTTTGATGTTCAAAATTGCTTCTTGTGTTATATCTCACCATTTAGATTAGGTTCTTTAAATGATTACATCTTGCAATAGGAAATTATTTACTGGAATAATATAACATAAATTGATGTAAATTAGAAAAAACTATTGACATGCTATAGATTTAGTGTTATTTTAAATAAGAATTATACTAATTAAACTAATTGGGGAATAAGTTTGATATGTTGGGGTCAATGGGGGATATAGAGCTTAATAAGGGACATGATTGAGTGATTTCTATATATATATATTTTTGACTGCAAAGTATAATGCTTTGGAGTCTTTTTTGTGTAGATGATTATTTTGTTATATTTAACAATAAGAAGAAATATACAGTGGTAGAAATACATGATAGTCAAAGATTAGAAATATATTATTTGATATAATTCCGCAACAAAACCAGAGTTGATGTTTTACAACGGAGAAGAATTCTTATATATTGTTATTTCTGGTAGCGTAAAGGTTTCTCCACTCCACAAAATTTATTATATCATACTACATTATGCCTATCTTTAATATAGGCATTACGGATAAATGAGGAAGAGCTAAAGATTCTATGAATACTTAATGTGATATAAAACATAGTTTACATATTTTTTTATTTACTAATTATGTTTGTAATACGCGTTTTACATATATGCAAAAATTGATTGCAACAATTTTTGTGAATTTAATTAAGCATTGGTATTCTAGATAAAAGATATTTTTGAAGGCATGGGTGTACTATAAAATTAATATCAAGTGATAATTAATGAATATTTCGCGTCATCGGCTCCACCAGTACGCAATTGAGCACCGCCCGTTTAAGTAATGAATTCTCTATTATGTTTGGATGCTTAAATTATTTTCAAGTGGTGATTATGAGTCAACAGCAAGGGCTAAAGCCAGCGATAAAGCGCACTATTGACACATAATCACCCTTGAAGTGGAGGTAGTTAAGCCAAGCATAGGGTGGAGCTGCTCTGTGAACCCATTGAGCTATTATGAAATCTCATGGGGCATACATAGGTGTAGCACCGGAGCTGTTTCTACGAAATAATCAAATTAATATGTTTTATCAATTGATAATAAAGTATACTCTCATTAATGTATATCAATGTGGCCTAAACCATATAAGGAGGTATTACTAATTATGAAACAAATTTCTAAGGCTTTATCACTCTTACTAGTTTTGGTTTGCATATTGTCATTGAATGTTCTTCCAGTATTAGCTGAAACTTATAAACTTAATGATTCAGATTCAGCTTCTATAAAAAATGAAGCAGGAAAAAAATATAACTGCACGCTCTATATGAAGTCTACTGTTAATGGTACAACCACAGGTTTGTTCGGAAATTATACCGTAAAATCAACAGGAACACTGACAGGACAATATCCAGGTGTAAAACCGTCATACTGTGAGAAAATAAAATATGAAAATACATATTCGTTCAGTAAATTTGGTAATATGTCATTAACAATAGGAGGAAATAGTGGTGGTCCATTAGGTAGCGTATCTGGTTCAACATCTAGTTCGTCCCGTACACTCTCAGATACTTATACTAAATCTGATTATCCTAGACTGTATAAATTGGATGAGTCCGTTTCTTGCAAAGCACAGGCTTGGATAATTTACTGGCATTATCAAAGTGCTTCAGTAACATATACAATTAGAGTAGATGAATCTCCAAGATCTGCTAGTTTAAGTACTGCCGACAATACAGTAATTTGGTAGTATGTAACTTACATAAGGGGCTGGTTTTTCCAGTCCCTTATTATGTGGAAGGGTGAATATATGTGAGAAAACGAATTTATATCATTTTGTTAACCACAGGAATAATTTTAGGTAGCGTGATAATTACTTTATCAAATCGAAGTCATAATAGAGAAATAGTGCCTACTGAATCTATAGTACTAGATGATAAGAAAGTGTTAGAGAATTTCCCAATAAACAATAACAATATGAAATTATACTTGAAGAGTCAATATATTGAAGATCAAACTAGTGCGGGTTTTTCTTTGACAATAAATGATCCAGATAATTTTAAAAATATTAATTTTGCATATTATATATTTACGCTAGCTAGAGAAAAGAATATTAGTCTCAATGATGATTTGGTGCAGAAATATAAAAAACATTTTGAAGCATATGATATTGATTTTACTACGGTAACACTTGAGGAACTACAAAAAATAGCTGAAATGAGTAAAGCAATTAATAGCAAAAAATTTATTCATAGTATTCTAAATGCGTTAGAGGAACATTATTGCCCTGATAAATATTTATATAACTATAAGCAAACAGAAATTTCCGATAAATTTTCGTATAAATTATCCTTTGGGGCCACATTACAAGTCCTACAAATTTATCTCACTTTAGATATTGAATCAAAACACATAGATGCTATAAAAAAGAACTATACGAATAGTATTGATAATTATATTAAGGAAACTTCAGAAGATAAAGAGAATTATACAAATCTTGTTTTACTATCCCAATTCCTAAATTATAGTTTACGTATAAAAAATAGTAAATTGAACACATGGGTGGATAGTATCAATAAGAAATTAGTTACTAATAAAGATTATTCCTTTGAAAATATATATCATGTTTATAACGTAACTAAAATAAATAGTTATTTAAATCATAATCAATCATATGTATATGACTATATAAAATATGCATCGTACTATTATGATGAGAAAAATATCGGTTTTAATGAATTAAGTGCTTCATGTGATATATATTTACTTCACATTTCAAAGATGCTTAATATTTCTGTTAAATCAAATGATAGTCTATGTGAATATATTAATGATAATTTGGAGACTTATTTTATAAAGAGGGATTCAATAGAACCCAATCCTATATATACATATTATGGATGCATGTTGTCTAAATACTTTAATTTTGATATATCAAACAAAAAAATTATTAATACCGTAAGAACAGATTTTTATCCAACAATTCTTGATAGTAGGAACATTAATAATATTAATTATATTATAGATACATATTTTACAATATTACTAGCTAATGAGATGGATATAGATTTTAGCAATTTAGATATAAAGCAACTTGAAGAAAATATTAATAAATTACTGATGAATTTGGACTTATATGATTTGACATTAATCTATAAAAATCTCTATACTATTCAATTCTCCTTGGAGCTAAGTAAACAACTATCATTTCATATTGATGATCAGATAATAGGTAAGATTAAAAACTATCTCTCTTACTTAGTTAAAAATAAAAACTGCGATGGCTCATCAACGCTATCTGAAGTAAAAATTAATTACGTCTTACTTGAAATGAATGTTCCAGGTGATTTTAATATTCAATTTGAAAATACATTATCAAATTTAGATATGAATGGTGGTTTTTCAGTTACTCCTAATGAAAAAATTGGGGATATTATTACTACAGCAAAAATATATCGTGTTATGGAATGTGTTAATTCAGAAGGTCTACTTCAATTTTTAAATAGATTTGTAAAAAGTGATTATATTGTACCTAATGAAGATATAGCACAAACAGATTTAAGATTTTACTACAATTTTGTAAAACTTTGGTTGATAGCAAAAGGAGACTACAAAAATGATTATTCTAAATAATTTATGCAAAATGTATAAGGAATGTGTGGCATTAGATGATTGTAATCTGAAATTTAATAACAATGGATTTATAGCTATAACAGGTTATTCTGGAAGTGGTAAAACAACACTTCTAAATTTAATTGGAATGATAGATTCACCAACTAGTGGTGAGGTAATATTTGATGACAATGAAATATACACATCAGATGTGGAGAGAACAGAATATAGAAAACAGAATATTGGGTATGTATTTCAAGATGCTATCATGCTAGAACAGTTAACAGTTAAAGATAATATCCTTTTACCCTTAAATGTTGCTGGAGTAAGAAGTGATAGTCAGTATTTTTATGATTTAATAAAAGAGCTTGGAATTGAAGAGTTAATGTCTCGTAAAGTGAATGAATTATCAGCTGGACAAAAGCAACGAATTGCAATTGCACGTGCTATGATTTGTAAACCGAAAATAATATTGGCTGATGAACCTACAGGAAATTTAGATGAAAAAACGACTACAGATGTATTTAATATATTAAAAAAAATTTCCAAAGAAATTTTGGTTTTGGTAGTTACACATAACAGAACAATGGCGATGCAGTATGCAGACAGAGTACTAGAAATGAAATTTGGTAAAATTATTAGTGATCAGTTGATAGATAGTACATGTAATGAAGTAACTACTGAAATTAAAACTAATATCAGAAATCAAAAAGAAAAGAAACGTAGTTTTTATCTTTCATGGGCTAATTTTGTTATAAGGAAAAGAAAAGCGGAAAAAATAATTGGAATTACAGTTCTTACTATTCTGATTTGTGCATTAGGTATGAATTTTGTTTTAGTATCTAAAGAAAATTCGATGAATGTTGAAAAATATTTTCTTGATACCAATTTATTAGTAGTAAAAGAGAATATGCACGATAATATTACAGCGTATTTGTCTTCTCAATTTAGTGCCGACAAATTTATGTCTGATATGAGTTTTTTAAGTAATGATAATCGTCTTGAGGATATTGTTGAAAATTTTGAATTAACGGGTATAGTTATTTCTGGGGATAACGAAGTTAAATTTAAGAATGTATCATCGATAAATATTGATGATTATTTTCGTGAGAGATTTAAGACTACACAAATAGAGGGGAGTTTTTTAAGACAAGATAATGAAATGATACTCTCTAAAGAAATTGCAAAAGCTATCTATCCTACTATAAGTTATAATGATTGTATTGGAAAAAGTGTTACCCTATCAGGAAATTATTTTAAAGAATCTTTTGTAATAGTAGGTATAAATACACATGAAGATGTTACAGGAAATATTGTGTCATATGTTACGTCTAAGGCAGCTAAGAGAATAAGCGAACATGAAATGCAGGAGAACACTTCTGCTGTAATTTATTCTGATAATTGTTATAAAATAAATAAAACTGTAGATGGAAATGATATTTTTATTAAGGATTCGGCTAAAGCAGAAATGGTTAATTATAGTGAGTATAACAATTATGATTTACTGTATGGGAAAAAGGAATTAGCAGATGGAGAAATTTTACTAAGTATAGGTGTAATACAGGATTTTGGCGTTTTATTTGGTGATGATTTCCAATTGCAAGGAGATCAAATCTCTCAAGAACAACTTAATATAATATTTTCAACAAAATTATTATGCGTACTTAATAATTCTGCCTATTTTAAAGTTGTGGGAATTTACAAGGATAACATAAATGAATTAAGCCTTATCACAACTGAAAAAGATAAAAAGAATTTGCTAAAAGTACTACCAACCGAGATGAATTTATATATAAAAGATGCTACTGATATTAGTGATATGACTACATATTTGAAAAGTAAAGGTTTTGATGTAAATTCTCCATACTCATATTTCAAAGATGCAGTTGGATCAAGAATGTCCTCTATTACATATATTTTTACATTCCTTGTAATGTTTATGACGCTTATAACAGTACTAATTATATATACCTTTGCAAAACATAATATATTAGATTCGACTAAGGATATTGGATTATTAAAAGCAATTGGTGCAAGCAAAACATATATCATGAAAGTTTATGCACAAGAAGCTTTTATTACTGGAATTATAAGTGGCATAATTGCAGTAGTAATATTTCCATTAACAACTACATTATTTAATTACTTATTTGAAAATGGTTATATAAACATTATGACATCACCACTTCAGATAAACTATATTCAGATGATTATTATTCTTTTTTCTGGAGTCATGCTTTTTATAGTATCTACGTTACCTGCATTGCTAAAGATATCAAAATTAGATGCTGTTACTACTATCAAAAACATTGGATGAATTAAAATATAGGAGATGATAATATATGGTAGTTCTATTAATTATTTTTTTTATACTAGCCGTAATTGAGTGTTTTATTTCAAGAAAATCCAAAATTTTCGGTATGATTATGCCACTACTAGCTTTTGGTTATTTTCTTTATGAATGTATTAAAAATTCAAAAGCTACAATTTTCATGTTTATGGATGTAATTTCTTCATTTATATTCTTTGTAATATTTACGTTAATATGGTTTTGCACAATTTTAATGCAGAGGGGAAAAAGCATTTAATAACATAATGTTTTTAAAATGTTCTATAATAAATTTTGTTAGCATGACAATTAATTATTCTTTTAGGTGAGTATCAGATGTGAATGCTCGGCTCATCATCGGCTTCAGGAATGGCTAGCAGACGAAAGCATAATTTATCTTTCTGGAATTATTGAGAGCTTTCAAATGAAATAGGAATTTTCTAGTGGCTTTGTAGTTCGAAAAGTGGTATAATTTAATTGTGCTTGAAAGAGCACCCACACTTGTGTTTATATTCAATTTCATCTTAGAATCACTATTGATTCTAAAATGATTCTATTATTTCTCGGAACCAAAATATATCATAGAAATAACGGAATAGTAGGAATGAAAACAAAGAGAAAGAACGAAAAAGCTATAAATAAGCTTGAAGTTATAGAGTTTGAGTGACATGAAGAAACGTTGGGAAGCCGCTAAATAAGCGGCTTCCCAATTTTTGCGTCAGTAAAATGTCAGCAGAATTTAGAATCACGATAAGATAATATCGTCGAATCATTGGGGTGAATATTTAAGAGATAGTGTCAAGATTTTTTCGCAAATTCATTTTTCTCCGTCCGGTAGTCATTAGCTACCCGGCTATGTTTTCAGACTGTGACTGGATATCTAGTTCCTTTAGATGATCCATATTCATATAGCACTTGGCACCCCACTGGGTACCAGCTACGTGCCGAAGTCTGGCACATACTAACATTAATGCACTTTGTCCATCTGGAAATGCACCGATGGCTTTTGTTCGACGCTTAATCTCGCGATTTAAACGTTCAATTGTATTGTTGGTGCGAATACGGCTCCAGTGTTGATACGGAAACTCCATGTATGTAAGTGTTTCTTCTATTCCGTCCGTAAGTTTCTTTGAGGCCGCAGGTAACTTCATCTCTAAGAGCTTCGCTGCTATTATTTTTGCTTTTTCTCTAGCGGCTTGTTTGCTTTCCTGGGCATGAATGGCCTTAAGCATCATGGATACCTCTTTCATTTTGTTTCTTGGTGTAACAGAAAATATATTTCGATAAAAATGTACCGTACAGCGTTGGTATTTAGCTTCTGGGAACACCTCAGGTATGCTTTCTAACATACCTAGGCATTTGTCTTCCACAATTAATCGCACCCCAATAAGGCCGCGCTCTTTTAACCAAACAAAGAAGTTTTTCCAACTTTCACGATCTTCTTTCATACCTTCTGCAGCACCAATTATTTCACGACATCCGTCTTGATTTACACCAATGGCAACAAGAATAGACACGTTTTGTATTTCACCACCCCAACTACGCTTTAGGTAAATACCATCCACATAGACATAAGAATACTGTCCAGTAAGAGGCCTAGAACGCCATGTTTCGATATGTTCATAAGCTTTTTTGTTAAGATTACTTATTGTTCCTGGAGAAACCTTTGTCCCCCAAAGTGCTTCGGTGATATCTTCTACACGACGGACAGAAACACCAGCGAGATACATCTCAATCAGTGCTTCTTCGACAGAACATTCTCTACGACGGTAACGCTCGATGATGGCCGTTTCAAACTGCACACCTTTGAGCTTTGGCATTTTGAGAGTGACATCTCCACTAGTTGTTTGAAAATTTCTCGTATAATGCCCAGAACGATAGCCTTTTCTGTCACCGGTGCGCTCGTATTTTTCAGCATTTATGAGTTCTTCAGCTTCATGATCCAGCAAGGCATTCAGCGTTTCTTCAACGCTATTACGAACTAAATCCTTCAATTCGTTGTGGATAAGATCTTGGTTTAATTGTATAATGTTATCAGACATGGTTTATATCCTCCTTTGAGAGTTTTGTGTGGTAACTTAATTCTACCAAACGGATATAGACCATGTCTATTTTTGTAAATGAATTTGCGAAACTAATTATACGTTATCATTTGAGAATATTTAGAAAAAGATATGGATTTTAAGAATAGTATTGTATAATTATGTATGAAGAAAATAGTGCTTATTCTGCAGAATGTAATTTGACTGTGGAATAGTGGAGTATTTATAAACAGTGAGTGAGGAAAGAAGGCAGAATATGAAACGATCTGAAAACGATATTGAGAAAAATATTGAACAATATGTGCATACATATTATTGGGATAAAGATATTAATTGTGCAAGGACAATTTTGTTATCTTTAGGAAAGCTATTTGATGTTCATATCGAAAAGCAGACATTAAATGCTGCCATAGGGTTACATGGTGCAGGGGGATATCGTGCTCAGTGTGGATTGGTAGAAGGAGGATTGATGTTTCTTGGGATTTTAGGTGCCAATCTAGGTGTGCCAGAATCAGAGATTGTAGATTTGTGCTATTTATATGCAGATAATTTTAAAAGTAAGTTTATGTCTTTAGAATGTTATGATTTAAGAGCTTCTGGTTTCAGCGAAAGTGATCCACTACATATGTGTGAAAACTTAACATGTAAGGCTGTTCAGTTTGCTTATGCTTATGTCCTTAGTAAGAATCTGAATTTAAGGGAGAAATAATGATAGGGCTAATGCGCAAACCAAATTGAAGCATTTCGTTATCGCTTTGTAGAAGGAGAAGTAGTTCTTTATGACAGAATAGATACTGCTTTCACATATCTGAATAAGGAGACAAGTTTATTTAAAGTAGTAAATGTTCAAATGGTGGATTATTTGACAAATATATGGAGTTGTTAAGATACACTGCGAAATTTAATTCCGCAAATTCAGTGAAATTTTCTACAACTAGAATTTAGTTTTCATTTAAGTAATATATAAGTATTGCAACTTTAAATAAGAAGAGTTATGATATCAAAGTTAATAAGTACATAAAAATACATGAATGGAGCGAGAACTATGATTACAGTTTATGGAACACCAATCTGTAAGGACTGCCTTGCAATGAAAGTAGTTTTTGAACAATTAAATGTGGAATATCAGTATATTAATATCACAGCAAATACTTTAGATTTACGTGCATTTTTAAAAATGCGAGAAGAGGAGCCCGTGTTTATAGAATTTAAAAAGAATGGCGGAATCGGTATCCCATTTTTTGTGAAGGATGATAAAAAATCTTTTGATATCAATGAAGCATTATCCTGGGAAGGAATTGTACCAGTTGCTGAGGATGAATTAAACAGAATTACAGAAGAATGTATTCTTTTATGTAAATAGCGAAAAGTGAAAAGCCTGTATTTGGATGTTTGAGGTACATCTAAATGCAGGCTTTTTGGATATATGTTTAATAATGTAATAGGTTTCTGATAGAAATCTTCCATTAGACGAATACATTTATATTTCTAGTATAATAATATGTAAGAAGGATTGAAATGAAACCATGATTTACAATGGATGAAATTGATATAAGTACGAATATTATCAGTGAATATCACCATTGGGAGAAAACATATTGTCATTTGATTGAAGGTACTGAACGTACCCTTCTTATTGACACGGGGCTTGGGATTTGTGATATTTCTGAAGAAGTGAACAAACTGACTGATAAACCGGTGACAGCAGTTGCAATACATATTCACTGGGATCATATTGGCGTTCATAAATATTATCCTAATTCTTACGTTCATGAAGCAGAACTCAATTGACTTTCTGGAGAATCTCCTTTGAGTATTGATACCATACGTGAAATGGTACTTGACCGGTGCAATCCGCCAGATGGATATGATGTCAATAACTATGAATTTTTCAAGGAACACCCACACGAGTATTGCATGATGGTGATACAATTGATTTTGGGTACAGAATAATTACGGTACTCCACACGCCTGGTCATTCCCCTGGGCATATGTGTTTTTTGGAGTCTGCAAGAGGTTATTTATTCACTGGTGATGTAGTTTATAAGGATACATTGTTTGCGTATTACCCATCTACTGATCCACAAGCATATTTGAGATTGCTGGAAAAGATAGCAGCATTGCTAGTAAAGCAAGTGTTTCCGGCGCACCATACTTTGAATATTCATCCTGAGATACTCCTCAGTCGTATGCGTGATACATTTCTTAAGCTTGATAAGGAAGGAAAGCTTCATCATGGTAGTGGAACATTTGATTATGGGGACTGAGCGGTATGGCTGTAGAGTACAAAATGAGCATACTCCGTGTAGTTAGAATTTCATAGCTTTATAAGATGTATAATCATAATCCAGAAGTGATAACTTCATGGTGAAAATAGACTCTGATTTTTTAAACAAATATAGCAAGATGATTGCCATATTTTAGAACATCAAGTATAATAATTACGTGGCAACACATTGGCAACAGTAATTCAGTAAGTCAAAATAAAATATGTAAATAAGATAAAATAAGGCAGATTATCGCAAGGAACTTAAACAAATATGCTTAAGAACAATGATGAACTTGCCGAGTTTGAATAGTAAACAAAGCCCCAAGAATGGCGGAAATAAGCCTATCTTGGGGCTTTTGATGTTAGCGTGATACCTAGGTGATACCTGAATCTTACATCATATTATAAAAAGTAACATACTGTTAAGGTTAATATATTTTTCCAGCGATAATAGGTTCGTTCTGTTAAGCATAGTATTTTACATGCATTGCTTAATTTAGCACCGTTAGAGACAGCTTCATCGATTAATTGAAGGGGTTCTCTGCAATCTAAGGCAGGTATCATTCCTCCTCTTGGTCCCCCCATTTGCTTGGATACAAGCATCTTTCCAAGCTTGAACTTCTTCTGGATAGATACCTTTTATCTACAGTATTCAGATAGTTCTATTTCAGACATAGTAGCTGTTTCAAGTACAATGAGGAACTTATCATGTGAACTCCAACGTTCAACGGGAGCATCTGAAGCAGGAATTGCATAACTGTTCGCACATACTTCAGTTCGCCATTTGTGAAGAGTTGCCTCTGGGATTCCTTCCTCTTTTGATAGTTTACAAATAGATATATCATTAGGCGGTAACATCTTTGCGATGATAGCCGATTTTTATTCTTTGCTGTATGCCATTCTCTAATGCCTCCGTAATTGTCATTCTGGTATTATGTTATTTTTTTACTTTACTGACAACTATCCTAACACAGAGGGGTAAGGGAGACTTGCAAAATGACGGATAGAGTCAGAATGCAAGGCTCTCTTTTTGACTGGACAGGATAACATGAAATAAAACTATGTAAAATAGAAATTACTAATCTGGGTTCATAAAAGTATAAAAAAGGGTGAAAAAAAGTAAATTTACAATTACTATTGGTTTGATAAAATATATATAACAATTAAACAAAAAATAAATAATTGTTCAGAGTAATTTGTATATATTTACGACTGAGTAACATATTTATTATTGTTTTTTGGTAAAATTTAATAAATGATAAGAATAAGGAGGAACAAATGAAGACGTTTAAAAGATTTGTAAGTTGTTTTTTAGTATTAGCTATGATTATGGTTATGTTTGTGGGTTGTGGCTCGAAAGATAACAGCGGCGATGCATCCCAGGCAACTGCTACAGACGTTGCATCAGATGCAATAGATAAAGCTACTGCTGCAGCGGACAATGATAAGAAAGTAACGATTGGATGGGCTATGGCATATTTTGATCATCCGGTGTATCAGCTTTTAATGGAAGGTGCTAAAGAAGTAGCAGACGGTCTTGATAATTGTGAGCTGATATTTGCGGATGGAAAAAATGATGCAACAACACAGGCATCACAAATTGATACTTTTATTGCTCAGAAAGTAGATGCTATTATTTTAACAGCTGCAGTGTCAGACCCGATGCTTCCATCTATTAAAAAGGTAAATGATGCTGGAATCCCATTAATTATTGTTGATCGTCGTATATTGCCTCAAGGCCAGGATGTTACATGGGAATGTTATGTAACTTGGGATATGGTGCTTTCTGGAACTCAAGGTGCAGAACAGACAATAGAAGCGCTTGGAGGATCAGGTAAGGCAAAAGGTAAAGTTGTAGTTGTAGAAGGAACAGCTGGAGCTGGTTCTACAATTGATCGTGGTGGCGCATACTATAGCAAATTGGAAGAAGAAAGTGGAATTGAAGTAATTTATAAAGTAGACGGTGACTTTGATAGAACAAAAGGAATGGAAGTCACAGAGACAATTCTACAAAGATATCCTAACAAGGGAGATTTTGATGTAATCTACTACATGAACGATGAGATGGCTCTAGGCGGTCTACAGGCAATCGAAGCAGCAGGAAGACTTGGCGAATTCCAAATCATAAGTGTAGATGGAGAGAAAGAAGCTTTAGATGCGGTACGTGCTGGAAAGATTAACTATGAAGTTATGTTTAAACCAGATGAGCAGGCAGTAGCAGTAGATATTGCTTATGCACTTGCATTAGGACAGGAAGTAGATTATTCCAATATTGAATATAAAGGAACAAAAATTGAACAGACTAAAACAGATGATGGTTTTACATGGATTAGACCAACCTGTTATAAAATTGACAGTACGAATTGTAATGAACCTGAATTCCAGGGATGGTAAGATTCACTAAAATGCAGTAACTGTTCCATAATGAGGCTGTTGTAAAAGCTATTCTTCCATGTTGGAATTGAGAATTGTTTTTATAGACAGCCTCTTTTGCAAAAGGAGGGAATAAGGAATGGAAACTATGACACAAGAACCTTTTCATTATCAAATCTACAATAAACCAGTAAGAACAGAAAGAATAGACCAACTGTATAACTATGTAGGTGCATCAAAAGTAGGCATGTGCATGGAAAGAGGTAGGATAATAACAAAGGTTTATCAAAATAATAGAGATTTACCACCGATTTTACTAAGAGCAGTTAGTTTAAAGACAATTCTTGAGCAAATGTCTATTTATATAATGCCAGGAAGTCTTTTGGCAGGTAATCAGGCGAGTAAGCCTAATTATGCACCATTATTTCCAGAATTTGCAGTGGATTTTTTGGAAGAAGAATTTATATCTGGAAAACCATATTTTCCAGATGAGCGCCCGGCTGATAAAATTGAATATAGCAGGGCAGATGTACCAGAGTTGAAGGAATTGATTGACTTTTGGAAAGGAAATACCCACAAAGATCGTTTATATGCTAACTTGCCAAAGGAAGCAATTTCTGCTCAAGATGATGTAGGTGCTGTTAATATTGTAAACTTTATGCATGGTGGTTGTGGACATCTCACTCCCCCTTGGCCTTGGCTGTTTGCACATGGTCTCAAGGAAATTATCCGAATCTGTGATGAGAGTATAGCAGGTCTAGAGATGTGGACTATAGAAGGAATAGAAAAGAATAGATTTTATACCGCTGCCAAAACTGTTTGTGAAGGCATGATTACATATGCAAGAAGATATTCAGTTCTGGCAAAGGAACTTGCTGAGAAAGAAGAAAACGAGACTCGTAAGAAAGAGCTGTTAGAACTGTCTAGAATCTGTTACAAAGTGCCAGAGAATCCAGCAGAAACATTTTATGAAGCTCTACAATTTATGACATTTGTTCAATTTGGTATTCAAATTGAAGATAACGCCCAAGGAATCAGTCCAGGAAGATTTGATCAGGTAATGTATTCATTTTATGATAAGGATAAACAAGCTGGAATCATAACTCGTGATTCAGCTATTGAGCTTATAGAGAATTTCTTTGTACTATTATCAACAGTAGAACGTATGAGATCCTGGGAAGATACTGCATATTTCAGAGGTAAGCCTATCTTTCAGAATTTAACTACAGGAGGAACAGATCCAGAGACTGGAAAGGATGCAACCAATGAATTATCTTATATGATTATGGATTGTATCGCCAATGCTAGAACTTTACAACCTTCTCATTATGTACGTTGGCATAAGAATACACCATTAGATTTTAAGTTAAAGATTGCAGAGACTATCCGTCTTGGTACAGGCTATCCGGCAATAGCTAATGATGATTTATATATTCCTGCTATGATTAATCGAGGATATGAACCAAAAGACGCAGCGGATTACTGTATTGAGGGTTGTGCAGAGCCTGGAGTAGCTGGTTTAAGAGGTGGCCGTACAGGTGCGGCATGGTTTTGTCTTGCGAAAATTCTTGAAACAAGCTTATACAATGGATGGGATCCAAGAAGTGGCGTAACTCTTCACCAGAATAAAAATGGAAAAGACTTAGAAACTTTTGAGAACTTTGAAGAAGTATGGGATGCTTTTATGGACCAAATGCAATATTATGCCAAGATTCATGCCATCATGGATAATACCACGGATCGTTTATGGGAAGAATACATGGAAGAGCCATTGACCTCTGTAATGGGATGTACGTTAACTTGTCTTGAAAGAGGTAAATCTATTAAGCGTGGAGGCGCAAAGTATGATTTTACCGGAAATGAAACTATTGGTACTGCAAATACTGGTAATAGTCTTTATGCGATTAAAAAACTTGTTTTTGATGATAAAATTCTAACAGGAGCCACATTAAAACATGCTTTACTGACTGACTTTAAAGATATGACCACTAATCCTACGGGACCTGAAATTCAACAGATGTGCTTAAATGTACCTAAATATGGGAACGACATAGAAGAAGTAGATAAACTGGTTAGTAAGGTATTGGAAGCTGTATGTGTGGAACTTCCTAAATATAAAAATACTCGTTATGGAAGAGGTCCTATCGGAGGAATATTCCAGGCGTCTACAACAACGGTATCATCTAACACACCATTTGGCATGCTGACAGGCTCTTTACCGGATGGAAGAAATAATGGTATGTCTCTCTCAGATGGACAATCACCTATGCGAGGTACTGATGCCAAAGGGCCTACGGCAGCAGTAAAGTCGGTTTCCTGCTGTAATAATTTACTATTATCAGAAGGATCATTATATAATATGAAACTTCTTCCTCAGGATTTAAAAGATTGATAGAAAGGAGATATTATATGGAACATAGTGCGGGATTACATAGATTAGTAAATCTGATTGACTATTACTTTGAGCTTGGAGGAATGCAGATGCAATTTAATGTTGTCAGTAAAGAGACATTATTAAGAGCACAAGCAGATCCATCTAAATATCAGAACCTGATAGTACGTGTAGCAGGTTACTCCGCTTATTTTGTCAACCTAGAAAAAAAAGTACAACAGGATATTATAGAAAGAACAGAAGAAAGAATATAAAAGTATAGTAAAGTTAAGGAAAAGTGTCGGCATTTCTGGCTGACACTTTTTCAAAAACGGAAAAGACTGAGGTATAAAATGACTAAAACTAAAGAAGGAAATATTTTTGATATTCAAAGGTGGAGCATACATGATGGACCTGGGATTCGAACGAATGTATTTTTTAAGGGTTGCCCTCTTAGCTGTAAATGGTGTAGTAATCCAGAATCCCAAGAAGTTCATCAGGAACTGGCTTTTTTTGTGGGTAAATGTATTAGATGTGGGAGGTGTATTGTTAACTGTCCCCATCAAGCGATTGTTCCGTCGAAAGATAGTAATATCATTGACTATGCTATATGTCAAAAGCATTGCTACAATGGGCAAGATGGATTTGCCTGTACGTCAAAATGTTATGCCAAAGCTTTAAAGACTATAGGGGAAAGAACTTCTATTGCTGATATTATGAAAGAAGTATTAAGTGATGTTAAATTGTATGAAAAAAGCGGTGGAGGTATTACTGTTACGGGTGGAGAACCTTTTACTCAACCAGAGTTTTTAAAAGAATTATTATGTGCTAGCAAGGAAAAGGGGTTACATACTACCATTGAAACCTGTGCTTATACCTCTTGGAAGAATATTGAGCAGGCATTGCCACTTATAGATTTTATGTTTGTTGATTTTAAAATATATGAGGAAGAGAAACATATCGTATATACTGGAAAGTCCAATCAAATCATAAAAGATAATTTGTGCAGAATAAATGAATATGCTAAAAATCATCCATTGACCCTCGTAATCCGTACGCCAATAATAACAGGCATTAATGATTCTGAAGAGGAAATTGGACTTATTGCAGATTGGATCAAAAAGAATCTTTCAGAAGTTCATATCTATCAATTGCTTCCTTATCATAGACTTGGCAGAGGAAAGTATCACGATATTGGAAAAACATACACACTAGAGAACATAGAGCCTCCGTCAACTGATGCAATGGGAGTATTGGAGCGAATAGTTAGGAGTCATGGCCTGGAAAACAAGTATGACTAGAGGAGGTATCAAATGGAAGATAATATAGTATTAAAAATGCATAATATAAGCAAATCCTTTCCAGGAGTAAAAGCCTTACAAAAGGTAAACCTTGAGGTAAAACAAGGAGAAGTACATGCTCTTCTGGGCGAAAATGGTGCGGGAAAATCAACGTTACTTAAGATATTAGCTGGTGCATACATGAAGGATGAAGGTGACATATATATTGATGGTAAGCTCATTGAGTATATGGATCCCAAAATAGCAGAGAATTTAGGAGTTTCTATTATATATCAGGAATTCAGCTGCTTACCTTATCTAAGTGTAGCGGAAAACATTTTTTTGGGAAGACAGCCGATTAAAAGTAATGGAATGATTGACTGGAAGCAATGTTATGAAGATAGCAAAAAATTATTAGATAGGGTAGGTTTAAAAGTTAATCCTAAAACACTATTAATGGATTTAAAGGTAGCGGAACAACAAATGGTAGAAATTGCCAAGGCTCTTTCCAAAAATGCACATATTATTGTAATGGATGAACCAACCGCTTCTTTGACACAAAGGGAAATAGATAATTTGTTTCAGTTAATTAAAGATCTTAAAAGTCAAGGAGTATCTATCATTTATGTATCTCACAGACTGGTAGAGATAAAGGAAATTTGTGACCATATTACGGTGTTACGAGATGGATGTTACATAGATAATGCAGATGTTGCATCAGTAACTATACAAGATATGATACGAATGATGGTTGGTCGTAATTTGACAGATATGTATCCTAAATCCAATGCAGAAATTAAGGACAAGATATTAGAAGTGAAAAATCTTAGTACAGAGGATAAATTAAAAGATATAAGTTTTTATGTAAGAAAAGGAGAAATACTAGGGATTGCCGGTCTTGTGGGTGCTGGACGAACAGAGTTAGCAAGGGCAATTTTTGGTGCAGACCCAATATCAGAAGGAATAATTAGCATAAATGGTAAAGTTGTTAAGATTATTAATCCGTCTGATGCCATATCTTACAATATGGGACTGGTACCGGAAGACCGAAAAAGACAAGGGTTAATCTTAGGAATGAATGTGAAGGATAATACCACTCTTGCGAGTATAAAAAGTTTTGCTAAACTTGGTAAGTTGAAATTGTCGGAAGAAGAGAACATATCTCTGAATTTTGTAGATAAATTAAGGATAGTAACTCCGGGTATCTTTGAAAAGGTAAATAATCTTTCCGGTGGAAATCAGCAAAAAGTTGTACTCAGTAAGTGGCTTTGTGCTAATTGTGATGTATTAATTATTGATGAACCTACAAGAGGAATTGATGTTGGTGCTAAGGTTGAAATTTACGAATTAATGAATGAGTTGGTTAGAGGCGGCCTAGGGATTATCATGATATCTTCTGAGATGCCAGAATTAATAGGTGTATGTGATAGAATCTTGGTAATGCATGAGGGAACTATCACAGGAGAATTGACACGCGATGATTTTTCTGAAGAAATGATCATGGCCTATGCAGCAGGACAGCACCCAGAAACAGAGGAGGTTAATGATGACAGAAAGTAAGACAAATAATACATCATTTGGAACTAAGGTATTGTTGGGAGTGAAACCCCATTTATTGCTTTTGATAGCACTAGCTATATTAATAACTATCATGAGTTTTATTGCACCAAACTTTTTGACTACAGGAAACATGTTGGATATTTTACGTGTTAACTCCATTAAGGGAATTATGTCAATTGGTATGACACTGATTTTACTAACTGGTGGAATAGATCTTTCTATCGGTTCTACATTTGCAGTGGCAGGTGCTATCGCAGCTTCCCTGATCAACGGAGGATACAGTGAGTTTACTACTAGTAATTTGATTAAGCTACCTACCTTGGTTGCAATCTTAATTGCTCTTTTAATCTGCGCCATGATCGGAATGGTAAATGGTCTTGTAATTACAAAACTTAAGGTGGAACCTTTTATTGCAACTCTTGCCATGATGACCTTTGCAAGAGGTATTACATATTTATATACCGGAGGGTATCCAATTAATTTTAAACCAATACCAGATAGTTTTGCATGGTTTGGCAAAGGATATTGTCTCAATATACCAGTTCCAGCTATTATCTTTATTGTAATTGTTATCATAGGTGGGTTTGTTCTGAAGTATACCTGCTACGGACGATCTTTGTATGCTATTGGTGGTAATAGAGAGACTGCAAAATTAAGTGGAATAAAGAATAACAAGAATATTTGTATGGCCTATGTTATAATGGCAGTTTTAGCCGGATTGGCAGGGGTTATTATGAGTTCTCGTATTGCTTCTGCATCCGCTGTAGCTGGGGAAGGTTATGAGATGGATGTTATAGCAAGTGTGGTTTTGGGAGGAACCTCTCTTGTTGGTGGGAAAGGTACTATCGTTGGTACAGTTATCGGTATCTTTATTTTAGGAGTAATTGAAAATGGTTTAAATATTCTAGGAGTACCTACATATTTTAAATTACTTGTAAAGGGTATTGTAATAATACTAGCACTGGGATATCATGAATTTTCTCATGTAGCAAAGAAAAGGAAGGTCACAGTATGAAAATACATTGGAAGAAAAGACTTATAGGCATCAATCAACAGAAGTTAATTACAGCGTTCTTGGTGATTATGTTTCTTGGCTTTACGATAGTAAAGCCTGAGTTCGCATCAAGTTATAGTATTACAAATATTCTGTGTACCATGGCGCTCTATGGGATAGCCTCTCTTGGTATGACAATGGTAATTCTTACAGGAGGAACAGACCTGTCTGCAGGTTCTGTAATGGCGTTATCTGGTGCTATTGGGGCAGGATTGCTTGGAAAGGGATTTAGTGCAGCCAATCCAGTTAGTTTACCTTTTATAGTCACTTTTCTTATAGCCCTTATATTTTGCGGCTTGATAGGCTATCTGAATGGTATATTTATTACTAAATTAAAAATTGCCCCATTTGTAGCAACTCTTGCTATGATGCTAATTGCCAGAGGTTTAGTATATGTTGTTGCTGATTCTGTAGTACAAGGAGTATCAGGTTCTCCTATTACATTTATGGATGAGGGTTATGCTTTACTAGGACAAGGTAAAATTGGAATTATACCAATTCAGTTTATTATATATATAATTTTATTCTTCTGTGTATATGTTTTTTTAAAGTATTCCAGAACAGGAAGAAGTATATATGCAGTTGGTGGCAATGCAGATACTGCAAAACTGGCTGGAATCAAGACAAATAGAGTTATTAGATTAACCTATACGCTTAGTGGAATATTGGTAGGAATTAGCGGTTTAGTATTGGTCGGAAAGTTATCTAGTGCTTCTACAGTAGCTGCCCAGGGCTATGAACTTGACTTTATTACTGCAGTTGCGCTTGGTGGAACAAGTATAGCAGGAGGTCATGGAAGTGTTGTGGGAACGCTACTTGGGACAGCATTTCTAGCTGTGCTAAATAATGGACTTGATATTATAAATATGCCATCTTTTTATCAATATCTAATCAAAGGTGTAATACTAGTAGTTGCTGTCTGTGCGGATATGTTTATAAACAGAAGAACAAAGAAGGTTTAAAA
Source organism: Bacillota bacterium (assembly GCA_023413555.1). Classification (GTDB taxonomy): domain Bacteria; phylum Bacillota; class Clostridia; order Lachnospirales; family Lachnospiraceae; genus KM106-2. The sequence goes on from JAEZPG010000118.1 coordinate 21,017, forward strand.
AAATGTCGAATTGTAGTATAATAGTCAAACAACTAGAATAATAGTAGATGCAAAATACTGGGTAGATAAATGCAAATTCTGAGTATGTGAAGAAAAGGGGTAGAGTAGTGGTATTAAAAGATACTAAAGTATATTGTCTTGTGCTACTTGGATTGTTCTTATTAAGTGGCTGTGGCATGGACTCCGGTCTTCAAATCAAAAAAGAAAATATGGAGATAAGTAATACGATAGACTTTATGATTTGTTGGCCTGAGGAGTCTATGTATGGAAACAAAATAAAACAGATTGTTGATAATTTTAATCTCCAAGTAGAGAAAAAATCTAATATAAATTTGATTATGGTATCAGGAAGGGAAGAATATATAACAGAATTAAGAACCTTGGCTGCCACAAATGAACTTCCTGATATCTTTATACATATTAGAAATAACAAAGACTTATTTCTGGAAAAATCGGGGAAGTTAATGAATCTTGAGCCCTATCTGAATGAGTTGCATTATGAAGAAATACGCGAAAAGAATATAAAAGGTGATTTTTATAACAAAGAGTTGCTAAGTATATGTTTTGAAGTCCCTTCTTTGCGTTTTTACTATTCAAAGGATATGGCCAATTCGTATGGTTACCCATTTGTCTCAAATGATCCTAAATTACTCTTTAAGTTGTATGATCATATTTTAGAGTCAGAGAATGGTACATTGCAAATAGAGGATTATATTAAGTCAGGAGAAGGTATTACATTTCTTTATTATTTATGTGAACAGAATGAGAAATTTGATTCTTCCAATACAGAGGACTGGGAAAATATATTAACAAAATGGAAACAATATTCTAAGGTATTTGGAACTTTTAAGAATCAATATATAGATAGTCAGATCGATAATAACATTAAACTATGTAGTTTGAATAGTTATACGTTTAATGAATTGGAGACAAAGAAATCAGATTTATACAGCTATGTAACATTAGAGGATAAGAGTAATCAAAGCTTATATGGAAGTCCTCTTTGCTTGGCTGCAAGAAAACAGAATGATAAAGAGACAGAGGAAATCGTTGTGCAATTTATGGAAAGCTTTTTAAATGAGAACTGGAAAGATATTAAAAATATGGATATGCCAGAAAATCAAATTGATTTATATGATGACACTACTATCAAGATAATAGAAAGTGAGAAATTAGAGGCACGAAAAAAAGAAAAAATGAATGAAGTACTTAGTATGTTGCTTATGAATACTATGGAGTGCCAGGATGGCGCAAAAGTTATTGCTGAATTATGTAGATAACAAAAGGAAGATGCCATATGAAGATACTATTTGTTGATGATGAAAAAATAATTCGAGACGGTATGAGGGAACTAGTAGATTGGGATAAAGTAAAATGTACTAAACTTGTTATGGCAAAAAATGCAACGGAAGCACTTAAAATAATAGAGAGTGAACCAATAGATTTAGTCATTACGGATATATATATGCAAAAAATGACAGGTATTGAACTTGCCAAATGCATAAGAAGAACAGAGCCTCATATAAAAGTAATCATATTATCAGCATATGAAAATTTTAATTATGCACGAGAAGCCATTGAAGCAAATGTTCTAAAATATATATTAAAACCTATCGTTCCATCAGAGTTAGAGGATGCCATTATAGAAGCAACAAGGCAAATTGATTCTGAAATGAAACTACAGAATCAGATGCTTGAATCAGAAAAGTTGGCTGGTATGTATCAACCTATTCTAGCCAAGGACTTTTGGAAACTGTTGCTACGCGGAGAAATTCAAGATGAAATAGATATCTCCCGTCGTGTTCAGCTAGCATGTATTATACTACCCAAAGACAAACTAGGTTGCATAGTATTCTCTGTAATAGATAAAAACATTAGAATTACAGATGTTGATATAGCCAATATACATATTCAATCAAAGTCAATATTTGCATATGTCAAGATGGACCGACATACTATTGTTTTTTTATATTCTAGGAAGTTGAGTCAGGAAGAACTTTTTTACATGAGAGTAGAAGTAGAAAGGGTAATTCAGAGTACTGTGCTATTTGTACAAATGGATTATGTTAATAAGATTACAGATTTACGTTACTCATATTTGCAAGGTGAGCAGATAATAGATTTTTATGGAATGATTTCCGCTTCAGATAGTGCTGCTGATGTGGAAAATATAAACGAAATTCTAAATGACGAAAATATAAGGGTATGTAAAGATAGAATTATAGAAGGTATGCAGTATCGTACTAAAGCTGATGAAAAATATATTAATGAATATTTTAAACAATTAGAGAGATACAATTTGCAAGAGAAGCAATACAACATAGCGGTTGGTAGATTGTTATTTGAAATGTTCCAAATACAAAAGAAATATAAAAAAATAGCAGATAATGATTTTTTAGAGATATATCAAAACTTTATACTATGTGATTCATTACAAAAGAAGAAGTTATTTGTAGTTGATTTAGCACAGCAGGTATTAGAGAATCGCAAATCTAATTTCATCAATAGTACAACCCAACTAATTATGGACGCAAAGAAAATCATGAATGAGGGGTTTCAAGATGAGCAGTTATCTATTAATAGCATAGCAAATTCTCTTCATGTCAGTACTAGTTATTTATCTAGAATCTTTAAAAAAAAGACAGGGATGACATGTGTTGAATATATAACACGTAAAAGAATTGAAAAAGCAAAATGGCTATTGATAAACACGGATATAAAGCAGCATCAGATTGCTCAGGAGATTGGATATTCTAATGTCTATTATTTTAGTATACATTTCAAAAAAGTAACTGGAGAAACACCGGGTCAATATAGAAAACGAATGGAAGATGAAGATGCCCAAGACAATCAGAGGAAAAATAATTATTAATTTTTTAATCATATTGCTCAGTGTTTTTTTGCTTTTTAGTATAATCAGTTATAGAGTATTGGGAAACCATCTAACGGTAACGCAGTTAAATAGCCAGACTAGTCTTGCTGAAGCACTTTGTAAATCTATAAATTACTGGAAAAGTAATTGTGAGGATATATCAACTGATATTGTGACAGATCTCAAACTTCAGGATGCTCTGCTATATGTTAGTGACGGAGGCCCATCGGAGAGTGAAGAACTGACTGAGTACCTTAGAAATATAAAGAAAAAAAATCCTATTATCAAGGAGATTTTTATTGTTGACAAAACATATGACATTATTGGAACAAGTGACACTACAGCTGTAAAATCGTATATTTTTGATAGAATAAGTAGATCAGAACGTAATGTAGGTGGTGCTGTATGGGATAGTGGTTATGATACCAAGAGCATGATATTATATCGAAATATTAATGATATCAGATATAGTCCAAATGATAGTTTGGGTTATCTTTTTATTCAAATAAATAATGATGAAATATTACAGTTATTTAACAGTTATCGACTATATGATAACCAAAAGTTTTCTCTAAAAGGTAATATAGATGGCTTTGAGGTAACGGAGCAGGGGTTCTTTTATAACTATTATGATAATTATATTAATTTACTTCATTCGGAAATTATTATGGGAGACTGGTACTTAAGGACTTGGAGTGAGAAATCCACGGCAATGGAACCAGCTATTAAACTTCTGCAACAATTAGCAATTATATTAGCAATAGCTCTTACAATGGCTGTCTTGATCAGTCTGGCGACTACAAGCAAGATAACAAGACCAATTCGCAAAATGCGAGGTGTAATGGAGTTGTATGGTAAGGGGGATTTTACTGCAAAGGTAGAAATCGTTGGTAACGACGAGCTTTCCAAACTTGGAGATGGATTGAATCAGATGTCCGAGCAGATATCAGAATTGTTCGACATGGTAAAAGAAGAGGAAAGTCAAAGAAGAAAACTGGAGTTACAGACTTTAGTATATCAAATTAATCCACATTTCTTATACAATACGTTAGATTCCATAAATATTATCGCACGCCAGAATAAGGACATAAAAGTAGCTGAAATAGTAACTGACTTGTCAAGGCTTTTCCGACTTGGACTACATAATGGGCAGGACATCATTCCAGTTCGAGATGAAATCATGCATATCACCTATTATCTGAGAATACAAGAAATTAGATTTAGTGATCAACTTAAGTGGAAAATACAAGTTGATGAAACTATCATGAATAAAAATATATTGAAGTTTATTCTTCAACCAATTATAGAAAATGCCATTTATCATGGGGTAAAATCAAAAAATGAACCTGGCCTTATTACAGTAACAGGATATCAGAAAGACAATGCCATTATATTTCGAGTGAAGGATACTGGAATGGGAATGGACAAAGAGCTATGTAGAAAAGTTGAGAAGAGACTTTATCAGGGAAGCATATCTGAGAGCGAAGAAGTAGGTTTGGGCTTAGCTAATGTAAATCAAAGAATTCGTTTAATGTATAGTAATAACTCTGGTATATTTATTAAAAGCAAATTGGGACAAGGAACAACTGTGGAAGTCCGTTTAGTTGGAGAAATTAAACTGTAGATTTATATTCTTACATGGAAGATAGTAATTTATCCTGTAGGACTTCAAAAACTATGTAATATTAAGAAGGAGATAGAAAGCTTCACATTCTTATAAAATAGGATGTGAAGTTTTTTGCTGATCCGCATAAACACAAGGCAGTTAATCATATAGACTAACTGCCTTGTGTTTATGGTGTTTTGCTTTTTTTATTTTCTGTTTTGAAATTTAAAAATCTATTGTTTAACATATATGATATTGCACAAGCTAAAAATTCAGTAATCCAAAAACTGTGCCACACACCTCTAGCTCCCATCCATTTACTTAAACAGAAAGCAATAGGAACAATAAAAATAATATATCGAAGAGCGGAAATAATTAAAGAAGCAACTCCTTCTCCTAATGCTTCCAAAGCTCCACAAGTTGTAACAGATACTGCTGAAACCATAAAACCAATGCTAATGATCTGCAAAGCAATTATTCCTTTAGAAATGGTATCGGAATTAGTAGTAAACATACTCATTAGCTTATCTGGTATAAATAGGCAAAGCGCTGTTCCTATAAACATGATTGCTAAAGAAAAGATTAAAGCTGTATGATAAATCTTTTTGACACGCTTATACTCTCTTGCACCATAGTTAAAGCTGATCAGTGGACGTATTCCTTGAATGATACCGTTTGCTGGAAGATATACGAAAGTTTGCAGTTTGTAATATATTCCGAGAATTACTACATAAATTTGAGAATATGCTACTAAAATACCATTTAGGAAAGATATCAGTAACGATGGGAGTGCCATATTCAATGTAGCTGGAACACCTATGAAATAAAGTTTTTTGATTGGTTTCCCATAATTTAAAAATTTTGTAGACATTTGAACAGGTAATGATTTCTTCCTATAAATGATTACATATAAGACCAAAATTGTGCTTTGCCCGATACCGGTAGCCAGAGCAGCACCAGAAATCCCCATAGCAGGAATAAACCCGCACCCGAAAATTAAAATTGGATCTAAAATAATGTTTACAACACAGCCAGCAATCATAACCAGCATACTGGTTTTCATATTTCCTACAGATTGAAATATTTTTTCCAATGCAATTCCTACATTCACAGAAATGCAAAATAAAAAAGTTACATTTGAGTATTCCTCTCCCAGCATAAGCACTTCGCTGTTAGACGTAAATAAGCGTAAAAAAGAGGGCATAATCATAATGCACGCAATCGTTAAAAGAATTCCGTGAACAAAACTTAAAAGTACCCCATAAGAAGCTACACAGTCTGCCTGCTTTTTATTATTAGCTCCCATATTTAATGCAATTAGAGCATTTATTCCCACTCCAAAACCAACTCCGATAGAGAGCACTAAATTTTGCATTGGGAAAACTAAAGATAACGCTGTCATAGCGTCTTCGCTGATTTTCGCCACAAAGAAACTATCCACAATATTGTACATAGAATTTACAAGCATGGACAATACATTAGGTAGTGACATTATTAAAACCAGCTTTAAAATTGATTTTTCTTTCATCATTAACTTTTCCATATATACCTCCATAAAAAAAACCACACAATTCTCGTTGAGAGAAATTGTGTGGCGAAAATATAATCAGATATGAAAGTCCACACCCCAAAAAGGGTTTTAGTATTATTTGAAACTATCATATAGTATAAGAAATTATAAAAAATGTCAAGAATCTAGGATAAAAAATTTTATAAAGAAAAAGGCGCTGTAAAAAAAGTCCCTTAATAGAAAAATCGCTGTAAGCATGGAGCTTACAGCGATTTTTTGGTATAATTAATTATGCAATTAACCAATTACACTAATAATAATTCTACAC
>JAEZPG010000020.1 GCA_023413555.1 Bacillota bacterium
CCAAGTGAAACCCCAAGTGAAAGCTCAAATGGAAATTCAAATGAAAGCTCAGACCAAGAATCTTCGAAGCCTTCTAGCGAAACTGTTATAAAGTTTGGTATACATGTCGCTAATCCTGCGGAGCAGGAGGCTGTAACAAACAGCATCGTTCAAGCATTCAATGAAGAATATGCTGGCCAGTATAAAGTAGAATTTGTTGCTTCTGATACAGAGTCTCATTCAAAAAATATGAAGCTTGCAGCGCAGGACGGAACATTACCTGAGATTTTCTGGATCGATGCCAGTGAAGCACCAGAGTATGCAGAAAATGACTTATTACTAGACCTTTCTGATTACCTTAAATCTTCTGCAAATGTGGACAAAGCATTGAATGGCATGGAAGATGCATTTAATAATGGAACAATTCAATATGGTGTTCCATATCAGTGCAACGTACAGGGAATCTTCTACAACAAAGCTATCTTTGATCAAGCTGGATTAGATTACCCTACAGACGAAACAACATATACTGAATTTGTAAAGATGATCACAGATCTTAAAGCTGCTGGATATATTCCATTGTCAATTGGTAGTATGAATAGTTCATTCGCTATGTGGGAGTTTAATGAGTTCTTATCTAGATACGGATGGGAAGATTCCTATGAAGCAATCGCTGCTGGTAATGGATCATATAAGAATGATGCAATGGTAGCTTGCTTTGAAAAAATGGAAGGTCTTGCAAAAGCAGGAGCATTCCCAGAGAATATGACAACACTCGAGTACTTTGATGCTAAACAACTTTTTAATAGTGGCAAAGCAGCTATGTTTGGTACAGGTCAGTGGGATTGTGCTGAGTTTGATAAAAATATTGGTGAAAATGTAGGATTCTTCTGGGGTCCAGTATTTGAGGATTCAAAAGCATCTCAGGAAGTGGCAATGAAAGTTCCTTCTGCTCCACTTGTTTGTAGCGCAGCAGCTAAAAATGATGATGCAACACTTAAAGCACTTTATGCATTCCTTGATTTCTACTACGGAGAAAAGGCAGCAGAGATAGCTTATGCAGGATCTATCTTTCCAGCAACTAGCTATTCAAATGTAGCAGCAACAGATACACAGTATGCAATGAATTCAATGATCAAAGCTCTTTCCTCTGGATGGAAATCTCCAGCAGCTGCTCCAGACCAGACTTTATCAGCAGCAATTCAAGAACAGTTATATGATTCTATCTTTGGTGTAATCCAGGGAACATATTCTCCAGCAGAAGCTCTAGAGAAGATGGATGAAGTAGCTGCAAATTAAATAAGTTATGTAGAATATATACAAATATAGAAAAAAGGTAGGCACTTGGCTTTTTCATGCCGATGCCTACCTTTTAATGGAGTGGTATTTATGTATTGGTTAAGCAAGAAAAGATATAAAATTGGTTTGATTGTACCAAGTATTCTTTTATACACCATATTTATTATTATCCCAATTGGTATGGCAGTGGGGTATAGCTTTACCAAGTATACGGGTCTTGGCAAGCCTATCTTTAATGGACTTACAAATTATAAAAGACTGTTCAAAGATCCTTTGTTTTGGAAATCATTAAAAAACACCATAGAGATGTTTATACCCGCATTTTTACTTTTACTTGTATTATCATTTCTTCTTGCACTTTTATTAAATAAAAAAATAAAGGGAAGCGATGTTGCAAAATCTTTCATTTTCTCACCGGCAATCATTGCTCCTATCATCTGTGGGATTATTTGGGTGTACATTTTTGATCCCAATATTGGTGTTATAAATAGCTTGTTAGATGTAGTTGGGGCATCAGGATTAAAACAAAAATGGATTGGTGGAGATAAGTTATCTCCTTATAGTGTCTCAGTCATTTATTTCTGGCAGCAATTAGGATATTTAACTACTATTTTTATTGCTGGGCTAAAGATGATTCCAGAAGACATCTTTGAAGCAGCTCAAATAGACGGGGCTTCAGAAAAGCAAAAAATCAGGTATATTATCATTCCATTGATGAAATCCAACATTTCAACAGTATCAATCCTTATCATTACCGGAGTCTTTAAAATATTCGAGCTTGTACAGCAGACCACAGGTGGAGGTCCTAATCACCTTTCAGAAACACTGGTAACATATAGTTATTCTACGACATTCTCCAGTGGTGATTATGGTTATGGTATGTCGCTTGCCACAGTTACATTTATTGTTTCACTATTCATCGTAGGGATATATTCAATAATTTTTGGCGACAAGGAAGGAGCGTAAAATTATGATAAGCACAGGGAAAAGAAAAGTTTATGCTGCATTGATCATAGTTATTACGATCCTTGTAGTGTTTCCGTTTGTTTGGATGATAATGTTGTCCTTTAAGACAAATGCAGAAATTATGAATGATCCGTTGTCGTTGCCAAAGGCATTCAACTTGGAAAATTTCCGACACGCAATGGAAACGCTGGACTATTTGACATTATACAAAAACACAGCATTAGTATGTATACTTACACTGGTGTTGGAGCTAGGTTGTACATTCTTTAGTTCATTTGCAATTGCACGAATGCATTTTAAAAATAAAGATATTCCAAAAAGGCTGTTTCAATTTTTAATTATAGGATTGGCGGTTTCACCATTCATTCTTCTTTTTCCAGTATATCGTGTAGATATATTCCTTGGAATCAGAGGAAAATGGGCATTGATATTTACATATGCAGCATCATCTGTCTCATTTAATACTTTGTTGTTAGTGAATTATTTAAAAAAGCTTCCGACTGAAATTGATGAGGCAGCAATAGTAGATGGTTGTAATATTTGGCAGTTGATGTTCAAAGTTATCTTACCGATGTCTAAGCCAGTAATAGCAACAGTAGTTATTTTTAATGTTTTATATATCTGGAATGAATATCCATATGCCTCAGTAATGTTAAGAGATATCTCTGATTATACATTATCAATGGGAGCATCATTCTTTAAAGGTACATATACAGTTGATTATGGCGGAATCGTTGCATCCAGTGTCATGATTATTATTCCAGAACTTATCTTCTTTGGAATATTTCAGAAAAACATCGTAGAAGGTATGACAGCGGGAGCTATAAAAGGTTAATAAAATGTTATGGAGGATAAATATATGAGTAATGTATCAGGTTTGTTTAAGGATTTAACTAAAGTAAAACAGGCAAGAAATGGCAGGTTTGCCAGTTGGGATCAAAGAGGTAAGAATCAGGATTATTGGGAAATTCCATCGAATGAGACAATTTGCCTAGGCGAAGTAGAAGGTCCAGGATGTATCACTCATATTTGGATGACATCTTCTTGTAGGAAAGTGAAAGCACCAAGTATTTTGGATCCGGTTCTTAATGCATCTGCAGCACCAGTTATGGAAATTGGCGCACCCTTAGGAGTAATCTGGGATGATTATGATCCATTTTATTATAGGAAGGCTTTGATCAAGATTACTTGGGATGATCAAGATACGCCAAGTGTTCTTGTTCCATTGGGCGATTTTTTCTGCATTGGTAACTGTTATCCAGGTAACTTTTCGTCGCTTCCAATTAATGTATCATTGAAGCCAGAAGAAGCAGGTAGATATGGAGCACCATGTTCCGTTTCATGTTATTTCCCAATGCCATTTAGCAAAAAAGCAAAGATTGAAATTGTAAATGAGAATGAACTTCCATTCATTCTTTATTTCAATATAGATTATGAGATGTATAAAGAACCATTAGATGAAGATACAGCGTACTTCCATGCATGCTGGCACAGAGAAAATCCATGCAAAGGATGGGGAGATGATCTTCAGGTAAACTCTCCAGAGGTAAATAACGTAACAAACTTCAAGGGAGAAAATAACTATACGATTCTTGATATAGAAGGAAAAGGTCATTATGTAGGATGTAATCTTACTGTTAAGCACTACCAAGGAAGCTGGTGGGGAGAAGGAAATGACATGTTTTTCATTGATGGGGAAGAGTATCCAAGTCTAAATGGAACTGGAACAGAGGACTATTTCAATCATGCATGGGGCATGCAGAAAAATGCCTACCCATTTTATGGAACAGTCGTTCATGAAAGCGATACGGATGGCTTCCAAGTTTCATATAGATTCCATATTACTGATCCTGTACGTTTCGAGAAGAAAATCCGAGTATCGATCGAACATGGACATGCAAATCATTTGTCAGATGACTGGAGTTCAACAGCTTACTGGTATCAGACTTTGCCAACAAGAAAACCATTGACAATTCTTCCTGTTGAGGAGAGACTGCCAAACGTTCCTGTACTTGCAGAGCGAGTTTATGAAAAACCAGAGCTTACCTCAGAGCAAAAGGCAGCATATGAGTCATATAATAATCGTTGGAAGGAATACAAACCAGCAAGAATGGAACAGTTTACAATCAAAGAAAATAAAGCAAGACGTGAGTCAAAACTCAATACAGAATTTGCTAAGAAACTTCGTGAAGAATATGATAAATAAAGGGATACAAAGGGGATTTTAAATACACAATCCCCTTTGTAGTATAAGAGTTTGGAGGATAATTATTATGTCCAAAGAAATTATGTTAAAGAATATTGAAAAAGCTGAAAAAGAAATCGCAGAAAAAAGAGAGATTATAAAAGAAAGCATTTATAGACAGAAGTATCATTTTATGCCAGAGACGGGCTGGATGAATGATCCAAATGGTCTAGTATATTATAAAGGAAAATATCATTTCTTCTTTCAATTCTATCCGTATGATGGATTCTGGAAATGTATGCATTGGGGACATGCAGTGTCAGATGATATGCTTCACTGGGAATATCTCCCAGTAGCACTAGCACCAAGTGAAATATATGATGATCATTTGCAGGGAGGATGTTTTTCCGGAAGTGCAATTGAACATGATGGAAAACTGTTCTTAATGTATACAGGTACTACAAATAATGGAAAGGGATTTGAACAGACTCAGTGTATTGCATATAGTGAAGATGGAATTCATTTTGAGAAATATGCAGATAATCCGGTTCTTGTAGCACCTGAGGGTGTCCCAACAGATTATTTCCGTGATCCAAAAGTTTGGAAACACGAAGATATGTATTACATGGTCTGTGGTGCTCAGAAAAATGGTATGGCACAAGCATTGTTATACAGATCAGCAGATATGCTTCATTGGGAATTTGTAAATGTTCTTGCAGAAGCACGTGGAGAATGGGGATATATGTTTGAATGCCCAGATTTCTTTAAATTGGATGATAAATATGTGCTTATTGTATCTCCTATGGGAGCACATGAACGAAGCTGTGTATATATGGTGGGTGATTTTGATTATAAAACTGGAAAATACTTTTATACAGTGACTGGAGAAGTTGACTGGGGATATCAGTATTACGCGCCGACTTCATTTGAAACTTCTGATGGAAGAAGAGTAATGGTTGCATGGGCAAATGCGTGGGATTGGATGCCATTTTGGAAAGACTGGGGTCCGACATACAGAGATGGTTGGTGTGGAAGTTTTAATGTTCCTAGGGAAGTATCATTGAATTCCGATAAAACATTGTCTTTTCGCCCTATCAAAGAATTAGAATCACTTCGGGTGAATGGATGTAAGAGGGAAGAGGTGCTTCTAGCAGAAGGTGAAAGTGTTGAATTGAAAAAAGGATTTAGCTATGATAGTATTGTAAAAATTGATCTTACAAATACAAGTGCAAAACAGATTGTGCTTAAGTTGAGACAATCGGAACATAGAGTAACTATGGTTACGTATGATTTATCCGTTGGAGAAGTTCGATTTGATGTAACAAATGCTGATGATTGGAGTAAAGGAATTGCGAAAGCACCACTGAATCTGATTAAAAAAGAGGAATTGGATATTCGTATTCTTTCAGATAGAATTAGCATCGAGATTTTCTCCAATGAATACACAACGAACTTATCCTGTAATGTATATACAACTATGGAAGGTGAAATAAATGAGATTCAAGCTGTAGGAGGAACAGTAGTGATCAAATCTATTGAGTCTTACGATATGGAAGGAACATATTAGATCCAAGGGGAATAAAGGAGTAAGTTATGAAAAAATATGACGTTACAGCTTTAGGAGAACTACTTATTGATTTTACACATAATGGCTTGTCAACACAGGGTAATCCACTTTGGGAGGCAAATCCAGGAGGTGCACCATGTAATGTGCTGGCGATGTTAAAACGACTTGGTCACGAAGTTGCCTTTATTGGTAAGATTGGTGAAGATATGTTTGGTGTACAATTAGAGAATGCATTACTAGAAGTTGGAATTGATACGGTTGGATTAAAAAAAGATAATGAGGTAAATACAACATTGGCGTTTGTACATACGTTGAGTGATGGAGACCGTGAATTTTCATTTTATAGAAGACCTGGTGCAGATATGATGCTGAAGGTAGAAGACCTGGAAGAACATTTAATTCGAAATAGTACTATTTTTCATTATGGTACACTTTCTATGACATGCGAGCCATGTAGAACAGCCTCAAGAAGAGCAATAGATGTAGCACAAGAAGCTGGGGCCCTCAGATCTTTTGATCCTAATCTTCGTGAACCACTTTGGGATTCCTTGGATGATGCACGCAAACAGGTGGATTATGGTATGAACCATTGCGACATCTTAAAGATCTCTGATAACGAAATTAAATGGTTTACGGGAAAAGAAGATTTTGATGAAGGAATCAAGATTCTTCAGGAGACGTATCACATTCCGCTAATTCTTCTCTCTATGGGACGAGAGGGAAGTCGTGCTTATACAAAGAATCATCGTGTGGAAGCAACTGCATTTATTCATGAGAATACCATTGAAACAACTGGTGCAGGAGACACATTTTGTGCATGTGTTCTGCATTATATACTTGAAAATGGGTGGAAGGAGTATCATGAAGAAGAGCTGAAAGCTATGCTTGTATTTGCAAATGCAGCAGCATCTATTGTAACAACAAGAAAAGGAGCTCTTCGAGTAATGCCTACAAAAGAAGAAGTTGAGGGCATGATTTGAAAAAAACTGGAACTACAAAATAAGACTTGTCTTCACGACAAGTCTTATTTTGTAGTTCCAGTGGAATATGGTAACCTTGCCTTGTATATTGATTAGAATTCGGTTATAATTACTTAGAGTTTCTAGAGTTAGGAAAGGTAGGATAGAATATGGCAATTCGTAATATTAGGACAATTGGTGATAGTGTGCTAAATAAAAAGGCAAGAGTAGTCACCACTATGGATGATAAATTAAAAATATTAATAGAGGATATGTTTGATACAATGTATGAAGCAGAGGGAGTAGGTCTTGCAGCTCCACAGGTGGGTATTCTTAAGAGAGTTGTAGTAATTGATTGCTCACCGGAAGGTGATCAACCTATCGTTTTAATCAATCCGGAGATAATAGAGACTTCCGGCGAGCAAAATGGCACAGAGGCGTGCCTTAGTGTACCAGGAAAGGTTGGTTTTGTTACCAGACCTAATTATTGCAAGGTACGTGCACTAGATGAGAACATGGAAACCTATGAGGTGGAAGGGGAAGAACTACTTGCTCGTGCTCTTATTCATGAGATTGAACACCTAGATGGACATCTTTATGTGGAAAAGGTAGAGGGTTCTCTTATGAATGTAGAGGATTTAATAAAGGAAGAATAATCATCAAGGGTGTCTTATAGTCGGCCTATCGTATTTCACAAACCGACACTAAGACACTTTATCTGATATCAGAAAGAAATCAATCAGAAAAGAGGTTGACTATGAGAGTAGTATTTATGGGAACACCGGAGTTTTCCGTGGGAACTTTAGTAAGTCTGGTAGAAGCAGGACATGAAGTGGTTGGTGTTATCACTCAACCGGATAAGCCTAAGGGAAGAGGAAAAGTGATGCAAATCACTCCCGTTAAGGAGAAGGCAATGGAGTATCACATTCCTGTGTATCAACCCCACAGAGTGAAGGAAGAGGCATTTATTGAGGAGCTTAAGGCGATGGAACCAGAGGTAATCGTCGTAGTAGCCTTTGGACAGATTCTTCCAAAGGCTATACTAGATATGCCAAAGTATGGTTGTATCAACGTACATGCTTCCCTTCTTCCTAAGTTAAGAGGAGCTGCTCCAATTGAATGGTCCATTATCAATGGAGAACAGGAAACTGGAATTACTACAATGTTTATGGATGTGGGATTAGATACCGGAGATATGCTGTTAAAATCAGTTACGCCTATAGAGTCTGCTGATACCGGAGCTACTTTGCGTGATAGACTATCCATCATGGGTGCCAAACTGTTGGTGGAGACTTTAACTGAGCTTGAAAATGGTACGATTCAAAGAATAAAACAAAAAGATGAGGATTCCACTTATGCAAAAATGCTAACGAAATCCTTAGGGAAGATAGATTTTACAAAATCAGCAGAGGAGATAGAACGTCTGATTCGTGGCTTAAATCCTTGGCCTAGTGCATATACTTTGCTGGATGGGAAGACACTAAAAATATGGAGAGCAAAGGTGATTTTTGAAAATTCTACTGGAAAACCTGGAGAGATTGTAGAAGTAGGTAAGAATTCCATGGTGGTTCAGACAGGAGAAGGAAAATTGTCTTTATTAGAACTTCAATTAGAGGGAAAAAAGAGAATGGAAGTTGATGCTTTCTTACGGGGATATGAGATAACAGAGGGGACTATGTTGCAAGTTAATGAGTAACCTATGATGTTAAGGAGTGATAACCATGTTATTTTATGGACCAATGTATATGTTTTATGATCCAACTTATATTCTTATTTTAATCGGTGTTGTAATCAGTTTGATTGCATCTATTAGAGTGAGGACAACATTTAATAAATACCAGCGAGTACGTAGTATGACCGGTTATACTGGTGCTAGTGCTGCGGAGACTGTACTACGAAGAGCAGGGGTCGGCAATGTGCGTATTGAACATGTAGCAGGTAATCTGACGGATCACTATGATCCACGCAGTAAGGTACTGAGGTTAAGTGATTCTGTGTATAATAGTTCCTCTATAGCAGCAATTGCAGTAGCTTGCCACGAGGCCGGTCATGCCTGTCAGGATGCCAAGCATTATGTGCCACTAAAGTTACGTTCCGCCATTTTTCCAGTGGTGAGCATTGGGACTAATGTGGCGTGGATTTTTATATTATTAGGTTTATTTTTTACTAGTCAGACTGGTAATCTACTGCTAATGATTGGAGTAATCGCTTTTTCTACAGGCGTAGCGTTCCAACTTATTACTTTGCCGGTAGAATTTAATGCTTCTAGGAGGGCGTTGGTTATGCTTCGGGAGAACGGAATATTACGGGATGATGAGTTAAGACAGGGAAGAAAGGTGCTTAGTGCGGCGGCTCTTACTTATGTAGCAGGAGCAGCGGCTGCGATCTTACAGCTGCTTCGTATATTGATTATTGTTGGAGGAAGAAGACGTGACAACTGATCAGAAAGAGAAAGGACAGGTCAGGGAGATTGCTTTAGAGGTTCTTGTTGAAGTGTTGGAGAAAGGTGGATACAGTCATAAAGTACTAGGGGCTGCTCTATCTAAGTATCAATATATGGATAAGCAGCAAAGAGGTTTTTTAACAAGGCTTTGTGAGGGAACCATAGAAAGGGCTTTGGAGTTAGATTATATCATTGATCATTTTTCAAAAGTTCCAATAAAAAAGCAAAAGCCTGTCATTCGAAATATTCTAAGAATGTCTGTGTACCAGCTTAAATATATGGATAGTGTACCAGCTTCCGCTGCCTGTAATGAGGCAGTGAAGCTGGCTACAAAGAAAGGCTTCTATAACCTGAAGGGCTTTGTAAATGGAGTCTTGCGTAATATAAGCAGAGGCCTCCATGAATTTATTTATCCTGATAAGGACATAGAGCTGGCAATGTATCTGTCAGTACGTTATTCCATGCCATTATGGATGGTGGAGTTTTGGCTATCAAGCTATTCTAAAGAGATAGTGGAGAGTATGCTTGAGGCTTTTTGTAGTACTAAGGATACCTCAATACGTGTCAATCTTAATAAGATTACAAAAGACAGCCTTAAGAATATATTAGAGCAACAAGGCATAAATGTGAATAAAGGGGCATATCTTCCCTATGCACTTAGAATATCGAATTATAACTATTTATCTTCCTTAGAGGAATTTAAAAAAGGATATTTTCAAGTTCAGGATGAAAGTTCTATGTTAGTTGGCGAAGTTACTGGAGTTCAACCCGGAGACCTTGTTGTAGATGTGTGTGCTGCTCCAGGTGGAAAAAGTCTTCATGTGGCTGAACTTTTAAATGCTACAGGAAAGGTGATTTCCAGGGACCTTACCCCAGATAAGACTGCATTAATAGAAGAGAACAATACCCGTCTTGGTTTTTCTAATATGCAGATTGAAGTCTATGATGCTCTATCCTTTGATCCTACTTTGGAAGGAAAAGCAGATGTAGTAATTGCTGATCTTCCTTGTTCCGGTCTTGGCGTTATTGGGAAAAAGCCAGATATTAAGTATCGTGTAACGATAAAAGATCTAACTTCTCTTCAACAGTTACAGCAGGACATTCTTAAAGTGGTTACACGTTATGTAAAACCGGGCGGTATATTGATTTATAGCACTTGTACCATAAGTCCCCTGGAGAATGAAGAAAACCTTAGTTGGTTAGAGAGTCAGGGTGAGTTCTCCTTGGAGAGTATAGATCCATATATACCGGAACAATTACAGGATGCTACTACAAAGAAGGGATATCTCCAAATGATTCCGGGTGTCCATGAGACGGATGGATTTTTTGTAGCCCGGTTGAAAAAGAACTTTTAGATGTGAAATAGAAAGTATAGGTAGATAGAATGGTAATAATAAATGGGTCGTCAGACCTAAAAGAAAAAATAGATATTCGGTCACTTACCTTAGAGGAACTAAGTATTCAGTTAATTAATCTTGGAGAAAAGGCTTTTCGTGTAAAACAGATCTATCAATGGCTGCATGTGAAACTGATCGATGATTTTGATGAGATGACGAATCTATCCAAGGAGTTAAGAGAAAAATTGAAAGACCTTTATGTCATACGAAAGGTAAAGGCTGTTGACCAAAGAATTAGCACTAATGGGGAGACTACTAAGTTCTTATTTGAGCTATATGACAATCGTGTGATTGAAAGTGTTCTTATGAAGTATAAACATGGTAATTCTGTATGTATTTCCTCTCAGGTAGGATGCCGTATGGGCTGTCGATTCTGTGCATCTACATTAGGTGGGCTGGAGCGTAACCTTTCTGCTTCTGAGATGTTAAGTCAGATTTATCAGATACAGAAGTTATCTGGTGAACGAGTGTCTAACGTGGTAGTAATGGGAACAGGTGAACCGATGGACAACTTTGATAATCTGGTTCGTTTCATTGAACTACTGACCAATGAGGAAGGACTTCATATTAGTCAGCGTAACATAACAGTATCCACTTGTGGGATTGTAGAGAGAATTAGGGAGCTGGCAGACCATAAGTTGCAGATTACTTTGGCAATATCATTACATGCGCCTAACGATGAGACTAGAAAAGAATTAATGCCTGTGGCCAATAAATATAGAATTGACGATATCTTATCTAGCTGTGAATATTATTTTTCTAAAACGGGTCGACGCATTACTTTTGAGTATAGTTTGGTCAAAGGTGTAAATGACACGAAAAAGCATGCTATGGAATTAGTTCACCTATTGAAGGGCCTGAATTGCCATGTAAATCTCATTCCTGTAAACCCAATAAAGGAGAGAGATTATACCCATTCTGATACGTTATTTATTCTTAATTTCAAAAATATACTTGAAAAAAATCGCATAAATGTTACTATTAGAAGAGAAATGGGTTCGGATATTGATGCTGCTTGCGGACAATTGAGAAAAAGCTATATAGATAAACAGTAAATCATAAAGAAAGGAGAGGGCTATGAAATCATTTTCTGTCACTGATATTGGACGAGAAAGAACAGTAAACCAAGACTATGTGTTTTGTTGTGAACATGAAATTGGCAGATTGCCTAACCTCTTTATCGTTGCTGATGGCATGGGGGGACACAATGCCGGTGACTATGCTTCTAAGCACTCTGTAGAGGCAGTTATCGATTATATAAAGAATTGTGACGAAAGCACCTGTATTAGCATTTTAAATCAAGCAATCCAGCATGCCAATAAACTTATAAGAAAAAAAGCTGAGGAAGATAGTTCTCTAGAAGGAATGGGTACTACATTTGTCGCGGCTACAGTTTATGATTACCGATTGATTGTTGCCAATATTGGGGATTCTAGGTTGTACGTAATTAGTGATACAATCAAACAAATCACTAGAGATCATTCCCTAGTTGAAATGATGGTTGAAAATGGAGAGATTAATCCAGAAGAAGCCAGGGTTCATCCAAATAAAAATATTGTGACAAGGGCTATTGGGGGAATAGACAATAATGCACTTGTTGATTTTTTTGAGATAGATCTTCATAAAGGGGAGATAGTATTATTATGCTCCGATGGTTTATCTAATATGTTAGAAGATAAAAATATATTTCAAACAGTAAAGCAATATGAAGCGAACCTCGAAGTTGCTGGTAGAGCATTGGTGGATAAAGCCAATGAACAGGGTGGTAAGGACAATATTGCGATAATTCTTATGAGTGTATAAAGGAGCGTAGGAAGTTATGATAAAACCAGGTATGTACATCAACGATAGATACGAAATTATCGAAAAAGTAGGTTCAGGGGGAATGGCGGATGTATACAAAGCTCGCTGTCATAGATTGAATCGATTCGTAGCTATCAAAGTATTAAAAGCTGAATATAGTAGTGATTCTTCATTTGTTTTAAAATTCCGTGCAGAGGCGCAGTCTGCTGCTGGATTATCTCATCCTAATATAGTCAATGTGTATGACGTTGGGGATGATGATGGTTTGCATTATATTGTTATGGAATTAGTAGAGGGTATTACCTTAAAGAGTTTTATTGAACGTAAAGGCAGATTAGAAGTTAAGGAAGCAGTGGGTATTGCTATTCAGATTGCCCAGGGATTAGAAGCGGCTCATGATAATCATATTATTCACAGAGATATAAAACCTCAGAACATCATTATTTCCAGAGAAGGAAAAGTTAAGGTGACTGATTTTGGAATAGCAAAAGCGGCTACTTCCAATACCATTAACTCCAATGCAATGGGATCTGTACATTATATCAGTCCAGAACAAGCAAGAGGAGGATATAGTGATGAGAAGAGTGACATCTATTCTTTAGGTGTTACGTTATATGAGATGTTAAGCGGAACAGTTCCTTTTGCTGGTGAGAATACAGTGTCTGTTGCACTTCTTCACATTCAGGGAGAGGCTACACCTCTTCGTCAGTTGAATCCTCAGGTGCCATATAGCCTAGAGCAGATTGTGGCCAAATGTATGGAGAAGAAACCAGAACGTAGGTATATGTCTGCTTCCGATTTAATTGCTGACTTAAAAAGATCCATTGTAGAACCAAATGGTAACTTCGTTAAACTGGTGGCTCCAATTGTGGATAATTCACCTACGATTAATATCTCAGAGAGAGAAGTTAATGAGATAAAGAGAGCAACGGAAACAACCGCTCCTGATTTTGATGTAAGAAGAAATGGCAAAAATAAGAGTGATATAGGTTTTGATGATTTGCCATTAGATGATGATGAGGATGAGGATGAAATCAATCCAAAACTTGACAAAATAATCTTCGTTGGTGGAATTGGTTTAGCTGTTGTACTTGCAATTATTTTGTTAGTTTTTGTAGGTAACATATTAAACTTATGGGGTGGCTCAGGCGGTAATATAAGTAATTCTCCGACTCCAACTCCAACGTTCAGCGCAAGTCCTTCTCCATCTGTATCTCCAACGGCGACTCCGGTTGCAGAGATTTCATTACCAGATATCGTTGGAAAAACATTGGAAGATGCAAAGAAGTTATTAACGGAAGCGAATATTAAGTATCAATATGAAGAAGAAGTTAGTGATGAAGAATTAGATAAAGTGTTACGTGTCGTAGATGCAGAGGGCAAGGAATTAGCTGTAGGTGCAATGCTTAACCCAGAGGATACGGTAAAGATATTCTATAGTGGTGGTCCTGAATCTATAAAGGTACCGGATGTTAGTAATTATACCTATGAACGAGCTAAGACCAAGCTTGAATCAGAAGGTTTTAGCGTAAGTGTAGATTATGAAACCAGTGAGACTGTCGAGGCTGATGCAATTACAAGAACAGAACCAGCAGCAGATACTGAGGTACCTAAGGGAAGTAAGATTATTATCTGGAGAAGTTCAGGTAAGCCTAAGGTAGTAGTTCCTACAGTTGTTAATAAGTCTGCATCTAAAGCAAAAAATGCAATTGAAAAGGTTGGTTTAGTGTATAAAGAAGGCGATGCTGAGTATAGTAATGATATAAAGAAGGGCTATGTTGTGAGTCAGTCTCCATCAGAGAATTCTTCTGTAGAGAAGGGTACTACTATTACAGTAATTCTTAGTATGGGTCCAGAACCAGTGGAAGAGCCAGAATATATCTCAAAAGACTTTGTGTTTAGAGCAGAAGATTTGGGAATTCAAGCAAACCAAACCTATCGATTGAAGGCTGTTGTATTACAGGATGGAAAAGAAATTGTTGTAACCGACTCCGATTTAACTATTAATGATTTTCCTAAACAATGTAGTGCTGTTACTTCAAAGTCTGGTAGTAAAGGTGTATTAAAGATTTATTTGAATGGTGCTCAGGTTCCTGGTACGAAAGATGTTACGTTTTCGTTGAAAGAATAAGGAAGAATGTATGCGTGGAAAAATAATAAAAGGAATTGGTGGCTTTTACTACATTCATATACCCAAACACGGGGTATATGAATGTAGGGCGAAAGGGTACTTTCGAAACCAAAGAGTAAAGCCATTAGTCGGTGACAATGTAGATATTGCAATTTTAGATAAAGAGAAAATGACCGGTAACGTAAGTGCTATTCTACCAAGGACTAATGAGTTGATACGTCCGGCTGTTGCCAACGTAGACCAGGCCTTAGTTATTTTTGCTGCTGCAAAGCCAGCACCAAACCTTAATCTTTTGGATCGCTTTCTAATTATGATGAGGCGCCAGCATATTAATACAATTGTTTGTTTTAATAAGATGGACGTTGTGAATCCTCAGGAAATAGAGTTATTGCAGAGTACGTATGACAAGTGTGGGTACCAAGTGGTATTTACCAGTGCCAAGTTGGAAGAAGGAATTCAGGAGCTAAGGGCTTTAATTGATGGAAAGACTACAGTGTTAGCTGGACCATCGGGAGTAGGTAAGTCTTCTATTATCAACCTTCTTTATCCTGAAGCTAATATGGAAACTGGTAGTATCAGTGCAAAAATTGAGCGAGGTAAACATACTACAAGACATTCCGAATTATTCTGTGTAGGTCGGGATACGTACTTGTTTGATACTCCTGGTTTTAGCTCTCTATATCTAGAAGATATAGAAAAAGAAGAACTTTGTGAGTATTTTGCTGAGTTTAAAGAATATGAACCTTACTGCAAGTTCCAAGGTTGTGTGCATATTAATGAGCCGATTTGTGGGGTTAAGGATGCTTTGGAAGAAGGAAAAATAAGCAAGGTTCGATATGAAAACTATATTGTGTTATATAATGAATTAAAGGATAAAAAGAAATACAAGTAATAGGTTACTATTACTTGTATTTTGCACTACTAGCAATCCAAGCACATAGAGATTGTTACTAGACAAGAAGATATCAGATAAGTACATCTGTATACTGTATGATAATTTCTTGCAAATGAATAAATCTATGGAGGAACATACAAACATGATTAAATTGGCACCATCAATTTTAGCGGCAGATTTTGCAGTATTAGGACAAGAAATCAAAAAAGTGGAACAAGCTGGTTGTGACTATCTTCATTTGGATGTAATGGATGGGATGTTTGTCCCTAATATTTCTTTTGGACATCCAGTCATTCAATCGTTAAGAAAAATCTCGAATCTAGTATTTGATGTTCACCTTATGGTTGAAAAACCAGAACGTTATATTAAGGATTATATCAAAGCAGGTGCTGATATTATTACCGTTCATGTTGAAGCAGTGGAAGATTTAAAAAAAGCTATTGCAATGATTAAAGAACAAGGGGTAAAAGCTTCTGTTTCCATAAAACCTGACACACCGATATCTGTTTTGACAGATGTTCTCCCTTCTGTGGATATGGTATTGATTATGCTTGTTTATCCTGGTTTTGGAGGTCAGTCCTTGATTCCTTCGACTGTTGAAAAGGTAAAGGAACTCCGGATACTATGTGAAAAATTAGGATATGACATTGATATAGAAGTAGATGGCGGAATTAGTATTGCTAATGTTGGTCAGCTGATAGAAGCTGGGGCTAACGTTATTGTAGCTGGCACTTCAGTATTTTCCGGAGACAGTGAAAGGAATGTAATGGAGTTTAAGGGGGTATTTATTGATGAGGCTAGAGGAGCTGAAGCTAGGTAAGTCTATAGAAATATATGTCACTAGAGATCAGTATAAGCTTCGTTTGGTTAGCAAGATTGAAGACGTTGCCTATGACCATATTGCAATATCTCTTATTAAAGGCACGAGAAAAGCCTTTCAATTCCAACAACAGGACGAGATAGAATTTATCTATAGAGATGGCCAGATGCTTTGGAAGTGGACTGGAGTAATCGGTACGATGGAAAAGCTAGATGATTCTTTTGTACATTGTTTATATTCTTCTGAAAAGGGAGTAAGGTATAATCGGCGTGAAGCCTATCGAGTATTTATAGGAGAGGAAGTCATATTTCATTGGGTTAAACAAGGAAATATACAAGTCTTGCAGGATAATAAGGAGGCAATCTCTGATGTGGAGGATCCTAGGCTTACAAAGAATGCAAATGGGCTTTTAAAAGATATTAGTGAGACGGGTGCAGGAATCTATTGTAATGAGAACCTTCAGCTTCATGATGCTGTCAGCTTTAAGCTGATTACCTGTGTCGGAATGATTCAGTGTATTGGACAAGTAGTAAGAGTAGTTGATGAAAAGAATCATCACTTTCATAAATTTGTTGGTATTAGCTTTGTAGAGGTTTCAAATTTAATAAGTAAATTTGTATTTACTGAGCAACGGATGCAGTTAAAGAAGCACAATAAGTAAGGAGCCTGTAGAATGATAAAAGAAAAAGTAGGCTTGATACTCACTGGAGGGTATATTGAATCAAAATTTTTACAGGAATTTTTATTGACCCATGAAGTTTTATGGGTCATTGCTGTTGATAAGGGGCTTATGTCAGCTTATGAGTTATCTCTACCAGTTGATATGATAGTAGGGGATTTTGATTCAGTGGATGGAGAGATTCTTGCCAGCTATCAAAACAAAAAAGATGGTAGTATTCCAGAGATTATCTATTTACAACCAGAGAAAGATATGACAGATACTCAGGTGGCCATAGAACAAGGAATGGAGCACTTTGCCTGTCAAGAGGAGATTGTAATTATAGGAGCGACTGGGACGAGACTAGACCATGTCTTGGCTAATATAAATCTTCTCATGATACCATTGTATCATCATGTAAAAATCTGTATACTTGATCGCAATAATAAAATCTATCTGGCAAAGGAAGGTTTCACTTTAATAAAGAGTAATTGTTTTGGCAGTTATGTTTCGTTATTACCATTTACGGAATGCGTTACCGGGCTCACCTTACAAGGGTTTAAATATCCTTTACAGGAACATACTCTAACCCAGGGGAATAGTCTTGGTGTGAGTAATGAGGTAATTGGAGAAAAGGCAAGTGTTACCTTTGCCTCCGGTATTCTTATTGTAATAGAGTCCAAGGACTGATAGAGCATATATATGAATGCCCCGTTACACTCAGTGAGATCGATAGCTTTAGTGAAACGCGAAAAAAAGGGATATAGACACATAGAATTACAATAATAGGGAAATAGGTAAAGATGTTATAACATGTAGTCGATATATTATATGAAGCAAAGAATGTCATCATATATCAATGGAATGTTTGAAATGTGATACCTTATCATATAGGAGAGTAGCATGAATATTAACCTAAGCTCTATTTGGAATCATCAGGAAGCTCTAGATAGTATTGATTTCGTATCAAAGTCAGAGGATGATAAAGCGAAGATCTACGCTAGGATTGAAGCGAAGCTAAAAGCTGGAAAAAAGCTTTCACCAGAGGAACGTTACTATCTTCAAAAGACCAATACTCAGATGTACTTGCAATATCAGAGGATTCGTGCGAAAGCTGAGTCTATGGAAA